>SKGU01000383.1 GCA_007117255.1 Natronohydrobacter sp.
CTGGCAAGGAGGAGCAGGAATGAATTCCATCATCTTCACCGCTGGCGCCCGGCTTCTGGTGGCGCTGGTCTTCGTGTTCTCGCTGTTCATGCTGCTGCGCGGCCACCACCTGCCCGGTGGTGGATTTATCGGCGGGCTTCTGGGCGCTGTGGCCTTTATCATCTACTCGCTGGCCTGTGGCCCGGAAGAAACCCGTCGTGCGCTGCGCGTCTCGCCCGAAGTGATCGCGATTCTGGGGCTTGGCATTGCGCTTCTGGCGGGGCTGTTTTCGTTCTTCATGGGTGACCCGTTCTTCACCGGGCAATGGTACTGGGTCGGAGGTGACAGCTACGAAACAGCCGTCTTTTCGATAAACACCGTGCTGGTCTTCGATATCGGAGTCTATCTGGTGGTTCTGGGCGGCATCCTGTCACTATCATTCGCATTCGAGGAGGAAACCTGAAAATGGAAACCCTCACCGCACTGACTATTGGCGCTATGACGGCCGCTGCTGTCTATCTGATGCTGGCGCGCAACTTCATGCGCTTTCTGTTCGGGCTGGTTCTGCTGTCCAATGCCGTCAACCTGACGATTTTCGTGTCCGGGCGCATGACCAAGGGAGCGCCCGCGCTGGTGCCTTACGGGGCAGATGCGCCTATCGGGGATGTCGGCAATGCCTTGCCGCAAGCGCTGGTTCTGACCGCGATCGTGATTGGTTTCGGGCTGTTGGCCTTTGCCCTCGCGCTGGCTTTCGAAGCCTATCGGCGCATGAATATGGTCGATACTGACGAGATGCGCTTCGCTGAACCCAAGGAGGATACGTCTAAATGAGTTGGGTTCTGGTTCTGCCCATCGCCGTGCCTTTCGCAACGGCGGTGGTGGCTTACCTTGCACGAAACGCACCCGCAGGGCGCTGGATCTCGCTGGCTGGCTCTGCCCTTTCGTTGGTCGTCTCGGCTATGCTGATGGTCGCCGTGCTGAATGAGGGTGTGATCGCGGCGCAGATGTCGAACTGGCAGGCCCCTTTCGGCATCACGCTGGTGGCCGATTACCTCAGCGCGGTCATGGTCGTGATCACTGCGATCACGGGTCTGGCGACCGCGATCTACGCTTTGGGCGAAATACCTGAAGATACGGAAAAACTGGGCTTTTACGCGCTGTTTCAAGTGCTGATCGCTGGCGTCACGGGCGCATTCCTGACGGGCGACCTGTTCAACCTCTATGTCTGGTTCGAGGTGATGCTGATTGCATCTTTCTCGCTTCTGGTGATCGGTGGCGGCAAGGAACGGCTGGATGCAGGTATCAAATATGTGGCGCTGAACCTTGTCTCGACACTGGTGTTCCTGTCGGGGATCGGCCTTCTGTATGGTGTCACTGGTACGCTGAACATGGCCGATCTGCGCGGTGCCGTGGCAGAGGCCGACAATCAGGGCCTGATCACCGTGATTGCCATGATGTTCATGGTGGGCTTCGGCGTGAAGGCTGCTGTCTTTCCGCTGTTCTTCTGGCTGCCCGCCAGCTATCACACCCCCTATTTCGCAGTTTCTGCCATTTTTGCCGGGTTGCTTACGAAAGTGGGCGTCTACGCATTAATGCGCATGTTCACGCTGGTCTTTGTGGGCGATGTGGGCTTCACGCATGAAATCCTTCTATGGGTATCGCTGCTGACCATGTTCACAGGCGTGATCGGCGCTGCGGCGCAGATGGATTTCCGCAAGATCCTGTCTTTCCACATCATCAGCCAGATCGGCTACATGACACTGGGGCTGGCGCTTTACACGCCGCTTGCGCTGATGGGGGGCGTTTTCTACCTCGTCCACCATATCATCGTGAAAGCGAATCTGTTCTTCGTCGCGGGGCTGGCCAAACAATATGCAGGCGGCACCGACCTGAACCGTATCGGGGGGTTGTATAAATCCGCGCCACTTCTGGCCGCGCTGTTTATCATCCCTGCCTTCTCGCTGGCAGGGTTCCCGCCGCTGTCGGGCTTTTGGGCGAAATACCTGATCGTCAAAGCGGCGCTGGAGCTGAATTACTGGTTCGTGACCTTCGTGTCGCTGCTGGTGGGTTTGCTGACCATCTACTCGATGACGAAAATCTGGGGCTATGCCTTCTGGAAGCCGCATCCCGAAGGCTATGATCCGACACCGGACCGCGCCCCTGCCCGCGTCACACGCGCCATGATCGTACCGATTGCCGGATTGGCAGCAATGACCATCGTGATTGGTTTCTTCCCGGAACCCTTTGTACAATTTGCCGAAACCGCGGCCAATCAGCTTCTGAACCCGACGGATTATGTGGAAACGGTGTTGGGGGTACAGCCATGAACGGGCTTCTGATCAACCTGCTTCTGGCCTTTGCTTGGGCCGCGATGACAGCGGATTTCAGCTTTGTATCACTGGCCACCGGGGCTGTGCTGGGCTTTTTCGCATTGTGGATTTCGTCACCGCTGACCGGAATTGACGACCTCTACTTCAAACGATTCCGCCGTTCCGTCTATCTGGCACTTTTCTTCCTGTGGGAATTGCTACTGTCCTCAGTCAAGGTTGCCTGGGACGTCATTCGCCCTGTTCCACAAAACAAGCCCGCGCTGATCGAAGTGCCGCTGACCGTAAAAGGGGATTTCGAAATCCTGCTTTTGACAAACCTGATCTCGTTGACGCCGGGCACATTGAGCGTGGATGTCTCTGAAGACCGCGCAACACTGTATGTTCACGCAATGTTTGGCGAGGATGCGGACGACCTGATCGATGACATCAAAAACGGCTTTGAACGGCTGATCATGGGGGTGTTTGAACAATGAACGGCACCGGTTTTCTGTATATCGCCACACAAATTTCACTGCTGCTGATTCTGATTGGCATGGCCGTGGCCTTCGTGCGACTTGCAAAAGGACCCTCACTGGCAGATCGCGTTGTGGCTCTGGACATGATGACGGTATCGATCATCTCCTTCTGTGGGGTCTATGCCGTGTTCATGGACGAATCCTCGCTTCTCGATGTTGCGATTGTGCTGGCTCTTGTCGGGTTTCTGGCCACCGTCGCCTTGGCCCGCTATGCCGAGCGCCGATTCCTGCGCGATTCCACCCAGCACGACGGACAAAAAAGCGAGGTTGAGAATGACTGATGTTCTGACAGGGTTGTTTCTGATAGCAGGCGCAGGATTTGTGATGATCGCAGCTATAGGTATCGTGCGCCTGCCCGATCTGCTGACGCGGATGCACGCTTCCACCAAGGCCGGCACCTTAGGTGCACTGCTGGTGCTGGTTGGTCTGGCAATCCATCAAGGCACCGGGGAAGTGACCAGCAAGGTTGTCGCGACATCGTTGTTTCTGTTGCTGACCGCGCCCATTGCCGCACATATGATAGGTCGTGCCCATGCGCGCGCATTGCGCAAACTGAAGCCGAAAGGGACGCACAATTCGCAGGACTGATCCCACCTGCAACAATACCATATAACAAAAGCCGCCCCTTGGGGCGGCTTTCAAATGTCAAACTGTTGCGGGCTTATGCCAGCGACAGATTGCTCGCCGATTCGCGACCGTCACGGCTTTTTTCAAGGTCGAAGGTCACTTTCTGACCATCGTCCAGACCGCGCAGACCAGCGCGCTCAACAGCGGAAATGTGCACGAACACATCTTTTGAACCGCCATCGGGTTGAATGAAGCCAAAACCTTTGGTTGCGTTGAACCATTTCACTGTGCCAGTGGCCATTGTGAAGTCTCCTAGTATGATGCTGCCCACATTTTGCGGCAGCCTGGCTC
>SKGU01000026.1 GCA_007117255.1 Natronohydrobacter sp.
GAAATCACGCCGGTCCGGGCGCGCCCATCGCGGGCCGATATGTCAAACTGGAATTTCATTCGCGCCCCTTGCCTCAATTTCCATGCAAAGCCAAGCCCGTACACGCGGCACCTGCACCGTAGGGTGCGTGCTCAGCACGCACCCTATCTAACCGCGCGTCCGGCGCAGATAGACATAATAGGCCCCCGCGCCCCCATGCCGCTGATGCGCTTCACGGACTTCAAGCACAACCGACCCAAGCGGTGCCATGCGCAGCCATTGCGGCACATCATGTTTCAACGCGCCCTGCCTGCGCGGAATCGGACCATCATCAGAGACCGTCCGGCCCTTGCCGGTAATCACCAGCACCAGCCGCAACCCCGACGCTTGCGCACGCAGAATGAAGCTATTCAGCGCTCCATGGGCTTGCGACAAGGTCATTCCGTGCAAATCAATACGGGCATCGGGGTCCAGTTTGCCCCGACTCATCCGCTGGAACTTGCGTTTGTCCATCTGGACGGGAACCTGCGCCAGCGCATCTGACAAAGGATTCGCCAGATCATGCCCTGGTGGCGCGCCGGACCCATTCGGGCGCAAAACAGCGCGCGCGGCGGCAGAGGCAGGCTTAATCGGTGGCTTTGGCGCAGCTTGCGGTTCGGGCGCATCAAAAACCGGCATCTGCGTAGATCGTAAAGGCCGCGCAGTCTGCACCACGCGGCCCCATAATTCCCGGTCTTCCGCCGAAAGGTTGCGCCGCTTCCGGCTCATTCCCCTGTGGCCACCAACTTCCAGTTGGGGCTGTCGGATGACATATCGCGGCGGAAGGTCCAGACATCCTTCTGGCGTTTGATCACATTCGGATCGCCCTCAACCACCTCACCGCTCGACGCATTGCGCACCACCGAAGTCAGCTCGCCCACGAATTTGACAGTGATTTCGCCATCCTTGGTGTCCTCGTCAAATGTGGCTTCCACAATATCCAGCTCGCGCAGGCCCACAAAGGTCGCATCAACCCGCAAGCCTTCGCGTTCGCGTAGCTGCACCACTTCGTCAAAGCTATTGAACACATCACGCGACAGGAACGGCAGAATGGAATCCATATCTGATGATTCAAAAGCCATCAGGATCATCTCATACGCCCCGCGCGCGCCCTGCAAGAACTCACCGACACTGAAATCAGGATCGACGCTTTTCATCCGCGCCAGCGCGCGCGCTGACTCCGAGTCTTCGGGCACATGATCGGTAATGTCCGTGTCGGGGCCACCTTCAATCACTTCAAAGCGGCGCTTCGACGCAGGCTCGACAGCACCGCCCCCGTCACGCGGCAAGGGCGTTTTTTCAAATCCGTCGCGTGATCCCAGCACAGCGCGCAAGCGCAGGATCAGAAAGACGGCTATTCCGGCAAGAATCAGAAGCTGGATCACGGCTGGTTCCATTGTTTCCTCAGTTCGAGGTTGGTATGGCAGGTCAAATGCCTATGTAAGGTGCGAGAGCAGGCAAGTCCACCTCGGCAGAGGACCTGATCGGCGAGAAAGGGCAAAGATATGCGTATTCTACTATTTATTCTGGTCATTCCTGTCATTGAAATTGCACTTTTCGTGCAGATCGGCAGTCATATTGGCGTGATTGGAACGCTTGCGCTTGTGTTTCTTACCGCCGCCGCAGGTCTTGTACTGATGCGGCTGGAACCGCATCGAAACGCACAGGATGTGCGTGCAGCGCTTGCAAAAGACACCAGCCCCGCCAGTCCGATGGCCCATTCTGCCTTGCGGATGATCGGCGCAGCACTGCTGCTGGCGCCCGGTTTTTTCACCGACGCGCTTGGCCTGTTGCTGATGTTGCCGCTCTTGCGCCGCGTTCTTTTGTCACGCCTGCTGATATCTGTGCAGGCCGGGCGCACCCGAACCGAGACAGTGATCATCGAAGGCGATTTCGAGCGCCACCCGGACACACCCAACCCGACTGATCGTCTGCCACGGCAGGAAAAGCAGGATTGAGCCGAAAAGGCCGCCCTGATACAAGCCCCGCCAATATCGCGAAATCCGAACCTTCAGGAGTAGTCAATGACCGAGACCGAAACACAGGGCAACGGCGCACAACCCGCCACTGCCCCGAAAGTCAACATGCGCATCCTTGCTCAATACATGCGCGATCTCTCCTTTGAGAACGTTGCCGCGCAGAAAAAGCTGCAAGGCTCCAACGTACAGCCTGACATTCAGGTTCAGGTCAGCCTCGATGCCAGCAAGCGCGAGGGTGAAAACCAGTACGATGTTGCAACCAAATTCAAGGTTACATCCAAGAACAAGACTGATGATCAGGTTCTTTTCATTATCGAGCTGGATTATGTCGGCCTGTTCCTGATTGAAGGTGTCCCGCAGGAACAACTGCACCCCTTCTTGCTGATTGAATGCCCGCGTATGATTTTTCCCTTCGCGCGCCGCATCATTTCCGATGTCACCCGTGATGGTGGTTTCCCGGCACTGAACCTCGACACAGTCGATTTCCTGGCACTGTACAAACAGGAATTGCAGCGGCAGGCTGCAGCCAAAGCACAGGCAGGCGAGGCTCCTGTCGCAAACTGATTTTCTTGAAAAGCCCCCGATCCGGGGGCTTTTTCACGATCTAGCGTACCGCTTCCAGACAGCGTTTTCGCCCAGACTATCGACAAAGGCTGTATGTTCCTGTGCTTCTTGTTCGGTCAGGCGCGTGGGCAAAGCCCGTTCCCGCCGCGGAAGCGGCGCGGCCTTGCCCCCGTCAGACCCACGCTGCGCCGCTGTTGACAGCGCAAAATCCGGCTGCTGGCCCCCCAAAAGCTCCAGATACACCTCTGCCAGAATTTCACTGTCCAGCAACGCGCCGTGCAAAGTGCGGTCGGAATTATCGATCCCGAAGCGCCGGCACAATGCATCCAGCGAAGCAGGCGAGCCCGGAAATTTCTGCCGCGCAATGCCCAGCGTATCAACCGCCCGCGCCCATTCCAGTTCTGCAAGCCCCATCCAGCGCAGTTCTGCATTCAGAAATTTCATGTCAAACGCAGCATTGTGGATGACCAGCTTGGCATCACCGACAAAGTCGACAAAGGCGCGGCCCACATCCTTGAACACTGGCTTGTCGCGCAGGGTGATCTCGCCCGGTTTCGGTGCGCGCGGTGGCTGCAACAGATCCGGCCCGATCCCATGCACCCCGAACGCTCCTTCCGGCATATCCCGTTCAGGGTTGATATACTGGTGATAGGTTCGCCCGGTCGGCATATGGTTGATCAGCTCCAGCGCCCCAATTTCGACAATCCGGTCGCCCTGATCCGGCTCAAAGCCTGTCGTCTCAGTGTCCAGAACGATTTCACGCATCTTTCGCCCCCAGTCGGTCTACCAGATGTCGCACATCCTCGCGCGTTCTGTCTATATCAAGTGTCTCGATCACAAAATCGGCACGGGCGCGCTTCTCTGCATCCGGCATCTGCCGCGCCAGAATTGCATCCAGTTGCGCCGCATCCATGCCGGGGCGGGCCAACACACGCGCGCGCTGTTCAGCTTCGGGTGCGCTGACCACCAGCACCCCGTCCACATCCGTACCCACTTCGAACAGAAGCGGAATATCCAGAACCACCAGCGGCCCGGTCACACCCTGGATGAACTGCTCTCGATCCTCGGCCACCAAGGGATGCACCACCGCTTCCAGCCTGGCCAGCGCGCCTGCGTCCTGTGCGATCCAGTCTTTCAGCGCCTGACGATCAATCCCGCCAGCGACCAC
>SKGU01000076.1 GCA_007117255.1 Natronohydrobacter sp.
CTAGACTGTACGCGTGCAACCTTATGCGATTCTGAACGTTGTATAGGTATCGGGCACGGAACAGGTGTCTTAAAGTATGTATAGGAGAACTGACACAATGACGCGCTTCTTGATGACAACCGCCGCCACCGCACTGATTGCGACAGGCGCCTCGGCTGGTGACTACTCCAAATCAGGCCCCGCCATGGCAGAGCCATCGATCGCGGCACCCGCTGCGCCGGTTGCCGCTCCACGTTTTGACTGGACGGGCGGATATGCCGGTGCAGGCCTCGGTTATGGCCGCATGAGCATCAGCGGTGCGAATAATGGCAGTGCTGCAGTTGGCGGTCTTTTCGCCGGTTATCGCTACGACATGGGTAGCGCTGTTGTCGGTGGTGAGCTGATCGTGTCACCCGGCACTATCGGTTCTGCGACCCTGCCGGGCGGAGATAAGCTGAAGGGCGGCGCCGCGCTCATGCTGACGGCAGGTGTCCCTGTGACGGCGGATGCACGTACATTGGCTTACGTTGGGGTGGGCCCCAGCCTTCTGCGCACCAGCGGTGCGGGCGGCTCGGAAACATCGACAGGCGCTGGCGTTCAGGTGGGCATGGATCACATGCTGACCGATCAGATCATGCTGCGTGGCTCGGTGAATTACACCGCTATCAACAATGTGGGCAATGCCAATCTTAAAACCCGCACCCTCGGTGCCGGGATCGGTGTCGGCTTCAAATTCTGATTTCTGCGAAATTGGAAAAAAGAACCCCCGCAGCGTGCTGCGGGGGTTTTTTGTTGGAAAGTGTATTGGGGCCAAGTATTTCGGGGCGGCGTCAGTCATCTTGTCCAAGGCAAGGGGCAGGGCGCTGCGGCAAATCGGGATGAGCCGAGAACCTGAAAGGCGCACGCACGCCCTTCAGGCCGTCCATATCGAGCTGCAACCCGCGCGCGACCACCTGTGGATCATCAAACACCTGCTGCATGTCATTGATCGGCCCCGCAGGTACGCCTGCGCTTTCGCAAGCAGCCAGTAACGCGGCGCTGGTCCAGTCGCATGTCCTGGCGCTGATCCGGTCCGATAATTCTGCACGGCGGCTGACGCGGGCGGCGTTGGTGGCGAAATCGGGATGGTTTGCAAGGGTCTCCAGCCCGATCACGGCGCAAAGGCGCTGATACTGGCCATCATTGCCAGTGGCGATGATGATATGCCCGTCTGAGCAGGGCACGGTCTGGTAAGGGGCCAGATTCGGGTGAAAATTGCCCAGCCGCCCCGGCGGAACCCCGGTGGCCAGATGGTTCATGGCCTGATTGGCCATCAGCGCCACAGCACTGTCCATCAGGGCCATGTCGATATGTTGCCCGCGCCCGGTACGCGCGCGCTCATGCAGGGCCGCAAGGATCGCGGTGCTGGCATAGATCCCGGTTACAATGTCAGTGACGGCCACCCCCACCTTATGTGGCGCGCCATCTGCAGGCCCGGTGACGGACATCAGCCCCGACATGCCCTGAATGATGTAGTCATAGCCCGCGCGGTGCGCGTAAGGCCCGGTCTGGCCAAAGCCGGTGATCGAGCAATAGATCAGGCGCGGGTTCAGGCGCGACAGGTTGTCATGATCCAGCCCGTATTTGACCAGCCCCCCGACTTTGAAGTTCTCGATCAGCACATCGGCATCAGCGACCAGATCACGGACTTTCTTTTGCCCGTCGTCGGTGCGGAAATCCGCCGTGACCGAAGATTTTCCACGATTTGTGGAATGGAAATAGGCTGCATCGCGTGAGCCGTCGGCACGGTCGATGAAGGGTGGCCCCCATTGGCGTGTGTCGTCGCCTTCGGGAGCCTCGACCTTGATCACTTCCGCGCCAAGATCGGCCAGGGTCTGACCGGCCCACGGACCTGCAAGGATGCGCGCCAACTCGATAACGCGCACCCCTTGAAGTGGTCCCGTCATGGCCTTCAGCTACCCAGTTTTTCGTTCAGGATGCGTTCAAACTCCGCATAGGGCATGTTCGAGTACAACTCGCCATTGATCACAAAACTGGGTGTGGAGCGAATGCCATAAGTTTCGGCATTAGCCTGATAGAACTCGGTCAACTCCAGTGCCTTGTCGGCGTCTTCAAGGCAGGCATTGACCTGATCATCGCTCATCCCGGCCTGACGGCCAAGGCGGCGCAGGTTGTTGGCAACATCTGCCGGGTCGTTCGATCCGGCCCAGGTGCTTTGCGTGTCATAGATCAGTTCGGTCATGCCGTGGTAGCGACTTTCACCACCACAGCGCGCAACCATCGCGGCCCAAAGTCCGTAACGGTCGAAATAGACCTCTCGCTTCAGGTAAAGGATGCGATCAGTGTCAATGAAGTTCTCCTTGATCTGCTGAAAAGCCCCCTGATTGAAGGTCGCGCAATGCGGGCAGGTGAAGGATGAATATTCCACCATGACCACGGACGCGTCAGGATTGCCCAGCGGCATGTCAAGCGCGTGGATTTCGCGCATTTCGGTCGTGGCGACTGATGCAGAGGCCGCAGGCGTGCTGGTTTGCGACGTATACCACCAGCCGCCAGCACCCAATGCGGCCACGACGGCGATAGCGGGCAGAACGAACTTGTTCATGGTTGTTTTCCTTTGGTTTCCTGCGCCTTCGATAAGACATTGCAGGCCAGACGTTCAAGGGCAGAGCGCAGACCCTCATCATGCACACCCGCCGCAGTGGCGCTGGCGTGTCGTTTGATCTCAGGGGCCGGTGCGCGCGGTGTGGCTTTCGGGGCCGGGGTGAATTGTGCCTGACCTTCGGCAAAACCGACAGGTGCGGTCTGGGTCAGCACGATCCGCGATACAGCGTTATAGCCGTAGCAGGCGTTCACCTTTTCACGCAATGCGGGCAATTGCATTTGCAGCATCGGACCTGCCGCGCCTGTCGTCAGCAGCGTCAGCGTGCCGCCAAGCCCCCCTTTGCCGTAGCCGATTTTAACGGGACGGCATTGTGCGGCGATGTCTTCGCCTGCGATATCCGCCCAATGGGTCAGCAATCTGGACACCGCAAATCCGCGCGACTCGCTTGCCTTGCGGATTTGTGCATCCATCAGGCGCGATGCAGTTTCAAAGCCGCGCATCCGGCGCTGGGGTTGGTGAGGGGATTTCGCCATATTATCTTGCAATCATCCTTGCAGCTTGCGCGCGTCAGTTTACCCTTTGGCACGCGCTTGGCCAGAGGGTGTGGCGGTAAATCGGCAGGAGAGTGCATAACACATGCGTGACGAGGCAGATATGATGATCGCACCAGCCCTTCTGGGGTGGTATGACTGCAACGCGCGTGCATTGCCGTGGCGCATTCCCCCAGGCGAGCGGCGGCACCCTGACCCCTATCGCATCTGGCTGTCCGAAGTCATGTTGCAGCAAACCACTGTGGCGGCTGTGAAGGATTATTTTCACCGCTTCACCGAACGCTGGCCGACGGTCGAGGCGCTGGCGGCCGCCGAGGATGCTGATGTCATGGCCGAATGGGCGGGCTTGGGCTACTATGCGCGTGCGCGCAACCTGCTGAAATGCGCGCGTTCAGTGGCTGCGATGGGGGGCTTTCCGCGCGACCGCGCGGGCTTGCAGGCATTGCCGGGGATTGGTCCCTATACCTCTGCCGCGATCGCGGCCATTGCTTTTGATCATCCCGAAACGGTGGTGGATGGCAATGTCGAGCGCGTCATGGCGCGGCTGTTTGATGA
>SKGU01000052.1 GCA_007117255.1 Natronohydrobacter sp.
CCCCAACGCTCCATATCGCGCCCGAAACGGGGCGCAAAGAGTACCGCCAGGCCACCGAAAAAGGGCAGCAGTATCTGCAAGCTCAACCCCATGTCATCCCCCATCCCAAAATTACGAGAACGCCAAGTCCCAACGCAAACGCCATCACATATGTCCTGAGCCGTCCTGTCTGTAACCGTCTGGCCCAGACACCCGCGCGGCGCACCTCGCGCGTGCTGCGCATGGTCACCACATCAAAGCGGTCGGGCACAAAGGGCGCAGTCACGACACGCGCCAACCATAACCCAAGGTTGACAGTGGCTGTGCCGACCGGGTCGCCCATGCCACCATCTGTCTTGTCATTATTTGCCTCGGGACCATTGCCTTTCCGGGCGTTGCGCCCACTCAGCTTGTGCACCACGCGGCGGTAGGGCCGCACAAGAAAGGCATAGTAGATCGCATCCATTTGCATCCCTGCGCGCAAACGGCGCGCACGCTTGATCCGCGCCGACCAGACCGGGCTGAAGGACACAACCACTGACCCGATCAGACCAGCTATGGCCGCCAACGCGCCCATCACTTCGATCCCAAGACCGGCATGGGGGACTGTATCTCCCATCAGCCGCACTATCGGTCCGACAAGAAAACTGCCAAGGACCGAAGCCGCGGCCAGAAAGATCAGGGGACCAACGGCCAGCCAGTTATCCTTGACAGCGGGCAGGGGTTCGACAGGGCTGCGCAGGGCAGACCAGACAGGGCGATAGGCGTAAACCCCGGTCAGAGCCGCAGTGCCAAGCGCGACCAACCACAGGAATTGACCAAAAGGGCCTGCCATGACCGCAGCGCCCAGAACGGCCTCTTTCGACCACCACCCGGCGGACAGGATCGGAAACCCGGCCAAGGCTGCCGCGCCCACCACATAGGTGGCAAAGCTGATCGGTGCGGCATAGGCGCTGCCACGCAAGCGCCGGATCTCGGTCGTGCCGCCGCTGGCATGGGACAGCACGCCCGCTGCCATGAACAACAGCGACTTGAACAATGCGTGCACGACAAAATGCGCCATCGCCACACCCGGCGCGCCCATGCCCACCGCCAGCAGCATGAACCCGATCTGACTGATCGAGGAATAGGCCAGCAGCCGTTTGATATCCGTCTGCGCCACTGCGCAAAGCGCGCCGAACACCGCCGTTGAAACACCGGCAATGGCCGTTGCCGCCGCAACACCGGGATGTGCTTCGATCAAGGGCGCAAAGCGGATCAGCAATATAGCGCCTGCAGCCACCATTGTCGCCGAATGCAAAAGCGCCGAAACCGGCGTTGGTCCGGCCATTGCCGTGGGCAACCATGTCTGGAAGGGCAGTTGCGCGGATTTGCCCAGCGCGCCGATCAGCAGCAGGACCGCGATCACCACCGCGCGCTGTTCAGGTGCCGCCAGACCCGCCGGGATAAGATCCGCGATGCGCACAGAGGTCGCTTCCAGAAACAGAAGCAAAAGCCCAGCCAGCAGCGCCGCATCCGCGATGCGCGTCATGACGAACGCCTTTTGACCGGCAGCAAAGGCGCGCGGCGAATTCATGTTGTAGGAGATCAGGAAAAATGAACACAGGCCCATCAATTCCCAGCCAAGGAAGAACACGATACTGTCCGCTGCCATCACGACCGACAGCATCCCCGCCAGAAACAGGTTCATCAGCGCAAAGAAGCGGCGCAGGTCGGCCACACGCGCCGAGGCCATGTAATCGGCTGCATAGATCATCACGCATGTGGCAACGACCGTCACTGTCAGCGCAGCAATGGCGCTGAGCGCGTCAAGCTGCATTGCCAGAGCAATCTCGAATTGGCCGAAATTCAGGGTGAAGGCAGGCGCGATTGTGTCGCCGATCGTGCCTGCGAAATAGGCCAGCGCAACCGGCAGGAACAAGACCAGCGGCGCGATCCCGGCAGCCAGCGCCACCGCCATTACCGCCCGGCGTTCCAGCCGATACGGGTCAAGCGCCAGCAACAGGAACCCGCCCAGCGGCGGCAAGGGCACCAGCAGAAGGAAGTAAGCCAACATGTGTTTACCCCCTCAGCCTGTGCGCGGCATCGCTATCGCCGCCTGTCGCGCGACGCATATGCAGATAGATCGCCAACCCCAGCGCCACCTCGGCCGCTGCCAGACCCAGCACCATCAGGAACATGCCTGTGCCCTCGACCGAACCGTGATAGGCCCCTACGGCAATAAAACCCAATGCTGGACCTGAAAGCATGACTTCCAGCGAGATAAGCTGCATCAGAATGGTACGTCGCGCTGCGACCCCGAAAAGGCCCGCCATGAACAGCCCCGCCGAGAGTACGAGTAGAATATTGAGAGGTGTCATTCCCGCCCCCTTTCGCGCAAGCGGGGGCCAAGGTTGCGGCCCAGATGGCGCACACCGATCATGCCTGCGATAAGCATCAGCGCGACCAGCTCGGTCGCCACCCCCCAGTCGCCAAACAGCAACAAACCCAACTCGCGGGTATCCGCGCCAGCGGGCGCGCCTTCGCCCATCGGCCCGCCGCCAATACCGAACAGGATCGGGATCACGCTCAGCCCGACAAACAGGGCAGGCCAGCGCCATGCGCTGCGCAGCATCTCGCGCTCGCGCGCCATTGCAGCTTCGCCCGCGTCCACGGTCATCACCACAAAGACGAACACCGCCACGACCGCGCCCGCATAGATCAGAAGCTGGATCACGCCTGCGAAATTGGCCGCCATTGCAAAGAACGCGACCCCCAGCGCCAGAAGCGAGGCCAGCAGCAACAATAGCGCATGCACCGCCGAGGCCCGTGTGACCGCCATGACCGCTGCCGCAAAGGCCAGCGTTGCCGCCCAGATCGCAAATCCCCAACTCATGGTGTCAGATCCTTCAGGTTGACGGGGGGCTTTCGCGCCCCGGTTTCGTCGGCCTCTGCCGCCTTGCCTGCGACCGCCCAATAGCTGTAGCCCGCCTGCTTGCCCTGCCCCGCGATCAGCAGATCCTCCTTGTCGTGGATCAGGCCCTCGCGGGTGTAGTCGGCAGTCTCGAAATCGGGGGTGAGTTGGATCGCCTGCGTCGGGCAGGCTTCTTCGCAATAGCCGCAGAAGATGCAGCGCGCGAAATTGATGCGGAAGGTTTCGGGATACCAGCGCCCGCTTTCGGTTTCGGCCTTGACCACGTCGATGCAGTCAACTGGGCAGGCCACGGAACACAGGTTGCAGGCCACACAGCGCTCCTGCCCATCAGGATCGCGCGTCAGCACGATCCGGGCGCGGTATCGCGCGGGCAGTTGCGGCTTCACCTCGGGGTAGGCTTCGGTATATTTCGGCGCGGTCAGCTTGCGACCAACACGCCAAAGGCTGTCGAAAATTCCCTTCATCCCGGACGCCCTCCGATCAAGACGACAAGCGCGCCGGTCAGCAGCAGATTGATCAGCGCCAGTGGCAGCCCCCATTTCCACGCGAAGCCAACCAACTGGTCGTAGCGCGGGCGCGGCAGGATCGCGCGGATCCAGATAAAGGCCAGCGCCAGCGCACCCACCTTCAGCCCGAACCAGATTGGCCCCGGCAGGATCGGCCCCAGCCAGCCGCCGAAAAACAGTGTGACCGCCAGTGCAGAAACCAGAATGACCGCCAGATATTCGCCAAGGAAGAACAGCGCGAAACTCATGCCGGAATATTCGGTCATGAAGCCCGCGACCAGATCCTGCTCGGATTCCTGCAAGTCAAAGGGCAGGCGGTGCGCCGCCGCGATCCCGGCCAGCAGGAACAGCGCGCAACCGACAGGTTGCAGGATAAAGAACCAGACCCCGCTTTGCGCCTCGACAATCTGGCCAAGGCTCAGCGAGCCGGCCAGCATTACCACGCCCATCAGCGACAGGCCGAAGAATGCCTCATAAGACAGCATCTGCGCCGCTGCCCGCAAACCGCCCAGAAGCGCGTAACGGTTGTGCGAGGCCCAAGCGCCCAGCACCATCGCATAGACCGTCAGCGCCAGCATCGCGAGGATGAAGATCACCCCCATATCCAGTGCGGCAAGGCTAAGGCCGGGGCCGAATGCGACCACGCCAAAGCCCGCAAGCACCGGGATCGCGGCCAGCGCCGGGGCCAGCCGGAAGGTGATCGCATCGCCACCGGGGGGCACTTCGTCTTCTTTGGTCAGCAGTTTGACAGTATCGGCCACCCATTGCAGGAAGCCAAAAGGCCCGACGCGGTTGGGGCCAAGGCGCTCTTGCAAAAAGCCAAGGCCACGGCGTTCAACCCATGTGAAAACCCCGGCTGCGACCAAAAGCGCCATGATCAGAATGACCGATAAGATGATCGCCACGGCAATGCTCATTCCTGCCTCCCGATCTGGACATGTCGGCCAAGGTTGCGCGGTGCGACCCGACCTGTGGGCAGCCCGACATGACCGGGCGGAATCGCCGGGTCTATGCGCAGGCCGATGTCAACGGCTTGCCCGTCAAGGGTCAGCGCCATGTTTTCGTTCAGATGCAGGTGCCGCGCGTCATCGGGGTGCAGAACGATCTGCGCCTCGACGCAGCGCTGCTCGAGAAATTCCGCGCGGCGGCCTGCTTCGTCCCCGACGAAGGGATCGTGCAGCGCCAGCGGGATCAACCCCTCGCCCGTCAGGGCGAAGGCAGGCGCGGCATTTGGCCCGGCAAACCCCGCAAGCACGTTGATGCCCGGATCGCCCGCTTTCAGCGTGCCACCATTAGCTACAGTCACGAATGGCGCGGCAGAGGCCGAATGCAACCCGGCAACCGCATAATCGGTGCGTAGCGCAGGCGGCACATCGCCCCCCCGTCCCCCTTCCATAGAGAAGGTCAGTGCGCTGTCGCCATCGGTTTGCGGGGCGTGGCGGATCACGCCGCCGGTCTGGTCATGCGCGGTGCGTCCCGCCTGCCGCCATCCGGCCCGCGCAACCGCCCCCAGCGGCAAGCGCATCGCTGCATCCGGGGCCGCCTCGCGCGCCGGGGCCAGTTGCGGCAGCGCTTGGGCCATCGCGGCCAGCACATCGTCCAGGTTCTGCCAGCCCGGCGTGGGTTGCGCCAGCGCGGCGATTACGCGCCATGCGGGCTGTGGCGCGCCAGCATAAGCCGCAAACCGACGCTGCGCGCGCCCCTCGTGATTGACTACGGTTCCTGCCGCTTCGACCCAGTCAGCTACAGGCAACAGGATCGTCGCGCGCGCGCTCAGCCGCGTGTTGTGGCTGTCGAGCACGATGACGGTTTCAGCGGCCCGCAACAGTCGTTCGACCAACGCAGGATCAGCGCGTTCGACCAGATCAGCCTCGGCGATGATGACGGTGCGGGCGGTGCCAGACTCCAATGTTTCGACAGCACCTTCCAATCCCGTCACGCCACTCAGCGCCAGCCCCATCGAATTGACCTCGGGTGGGAACAGGAACAGTCGCGCGCGCCCCGCCAACGCGCAGGCAATCGCGTCAATCGCATCGAGGATTTCCGGCCGCGCCGCACCAAAGCCCGCGATCAGCGCCGGGGCCTTGGCCTGCGCCAGCGCGGCGGCAACTGCCTGCGCTTCCGGTGCGGCATCCTCGCCGCGCAGGGCTGCGGCGATGGCATGGCCGAAACCCGCGATTTCATCAGGGGTGCGGCGCAAGGGCCATGTGGCGATGTCATCCAGCGCATCGGGCAGCGCAGTGACCAGCGCGATGGGGCTGCGCCGCCCTTCGCCCGCCACCCGCGCGGCATTGTCAAGCCAGCACGGCACGCCCTTTTCCCCTGCCAGCGCGTGCGCTGCGTTGCGCGCCGTCTGGCGCAGCGCAAGGGCTGCACGCGGGGCGGTGCCGGTCAGATCCTCACCCAGAACCAGCGCTGCATCACAATGTTCCAAAGCGTGCAGCGGTTGCGCGCCATGCTGCGCCAGAAGCCCCGCCATGCGCGCGACACTGCCCGCTTCAAGCTGCGGCACTGCCGCGAAAAGCCGCGCCTCACCGACCAGATGGCGCAGCGCAAAGACCGTCTCTAGCGTCGCGCGGGGCGAGGCGATGGCGACAGCCCCCGCCGAAAGTGCGCTGCGCGCCGCCTCTAGCGCGTCGTGTTCCGTGACCTCGCGGCCTGCGATATGCGGGGCGCGTAGGCGCGAATCTTCGGGCAGGTGCAACCCGCCAAACCGGCCACGGTCGCACAGGAAATCCCCGTTGACCGCGCCATTATAGCGGTTTTGCAGCCGCCGCAGGCGCCCGCCCCGTTCCGCCGCAAAAATATTGCAGCCGACCGAACATTGCGTGCAGATCGACGGTGTCGCGGCCATGTCCCATTTGCGCGCGTAATCGCGCGACCAGCCCTTGTCATTGAACACGCCGGTCGGGCAAACCTCGGCCAGATTGCCTGCGAAAGGGCTGTCGAGCGGGCCGTCCTGATAGCGCCCGAAATAGACCCGATCATGCGCGCCCATCACATCCAGATCGCGCCCGCCCGCATAGCCGCGATAAAACCGCGTGCAGCGATAGCAGGCGATGCAGCGATTCATCTCATGGGTCAGCAGCGGCCCCAGATCCTGATTGCGATATGTGCGCTTGGGGCCATCATAACGGCGTTTGTGATGGCCGCTGGCCACGGTCATGTCCTGAAGATGGCATGCGCCACCCTCCTCGCACACAGCGCAGTCATGGGGGTGGTTGCGCATCAGCCATTCGATGACATGCGCGCGCATTTCGGCGGCTTCCGGGTCGGCGATGCTGACGCGCTGGCCCTCGGTCACAGGCGTCATGCAGGCCATCTCGATGCGGCCTTCGGTATCTTCGGGGCCGTCATGCAGGCGCACCGCGCACAGCCTGCACGCGCCCACCGAGCCCAGCGCGTCATGCCAGCAGAAATGCGGGATCTGCACGCCCTCATGCGTGCAGGCCGACAGCAGGTCCTGACCCGGCGCAACCTCAAGCGTCTTGCCATCAACCTCTATGCGGATGCGGGTCATGCGGCAGTCCTTCCGTATTGGCGGGCAATCGGGCAGCAGCCTTCGCGCACATGGGCTTCGAACAGATCACCGAAACGGGCCAGACCGGTGCCAAGCGGGGCCATCGCGCCGCCCATCAGGTCGCAGAATGTCCGTCCGCGCGGGCCTGCGATGGCCACGGTTTCGCGCAGCACATCAAGGTCTTCCATCCGCCCCTCGCCGCGCTCCAGCCGAAACATGATCTGCGCCACCCAAGGCAGCCCGTCGCGGCACGGCGTGCACCAGCCACAGCTTTCGCGCGCATAAAACGCCATATGCCGCGCGATCACGGCCAGCGGGCATGCGGATTGGTCCAGAACGATCATCGTGCCTGTGCCGAACATGCTGCCCGCCTTGGCGACATGGCCGAAATCCAGCGGCACATCGAGCGCGTCAGGCCCCAGAAACCCGGACGCCCCGCCACCGGGCTGGAAACAGCGCAAAACGCCTGTGCCCGAAACGCCACCCGCCTGTTCGATCAACTCTCCCGCCGGGGTGCCCATCGGGGCCTCAAAGATGCCGGGGCGATTGACGCGGCCCGATACGCCGAAAACCTTTGTGCCACCCTCCTCGGTGCACGACAGGGCGCGGAACCATTGCGCGCCATTGGCCACGATATGCGACACGCAGGACACGGTTTCGACATTGTTGACAGTCGTGGGCCGCCCCCAAAGCCCCGATTGCGCCGGAAAGGGCGGGCGTTTGCGCGGCACGGCGCGCTTGCCTTCCAGCGCCTCGATCAGCGCGGTTTCCTCGCCCACGATGTAACGGCCCGCCGACGGGTGGACCCACATCTTCACGTCAAAGCCCGATCCCCGCACGTTGCGGCCCAGATATCCTGCCGCCTCGGCCTCGGCGATGGCGCGGGTGACATTGGCGATGGCGTCACGATACGCATCGCGGATCAGCACGATAATTTCGCTTGAATGGGTCGCGTAGGCGGACAGGATTGCGCCTTCGACCAACTGATGCGGCACCGCTTCCAGCAGGACACGGTCCTTGAAGGCGCCCGGCTCCATCTCGTCACCATTGACGATAAAATAGGACGGCCCGTCACCGGGGGATTGGCCGGACTTGGGCATGAAGCGCCATTTCTTTGCGGCCGGAAAGCCCGCGCCCCCGCGCCCGTTAAGGTTGGCGTCATCGACCATGTCGAGCACCTGTTCGGGGCTGAGCGTCTTCAACCCGCGCTCCACCGCCGCGTAACCGCCCAGCTTGCGCCATTCATCCAGACTGTGGGGGCGGCGGTCAGGGCGCGCGCGCCCGGTCAGGGGTTTATGCTCGGTCATTTTGCGGCCTCCCCCAGAATTTCGTCGATCAAGTCAGCCGTCAGCGGGCCGACCAGCTTGCGGTCGCGCCCGATCACCGCGGCGGGCGCATGGTCACAGCCGCCGACACAGCAGATATTGATCAGGGTGTATTTCCCGTCCGGGGTGGTCTGACCAAAGCCGATGCCCAGCCGCGCCATGACCGCATCGCGCACGTCTTCACCGCCATTGAGGTAGCATGACGCGCCGTCACACATCAGGATTAGCCGCTCGCCCACCGGTTGGCGAAAGATCAGGCTGTAGAAAGTGGCGATATCTTCCATTTCAGCGTTCGAGACGCCAAGGATATCCGCCGCTTCTTCCAGATGCGCGTCACAAACCCAGCCATGGGCCTGCTGGATCATGCGCAGCGATTCGAGCATTGCGGCGCGCGGGCCGCCATGGTGATCCATGACATGCGTGATGGCAGAACGGAGGTCAGTTGAAAGGGTCATTTATCCACATCCGACATGACATGATCGATTGAAGCGAGGTAGATGACGAAATCGGCGACCGTCATGCCCGGTGCCACCTCGGCGATGGGTTGCAGATTGGCGAAACTTGGCGTGCGGATGCGGGTTCGGTAGCTGCGCCCGTCCCCGTCCGAGATGATGGAATATTGCGTGAATCCGCGCGCGGACTCGACCTGCCCAGTTGCCTCGCCTATGGGAACTTGCGTGCCGTAAGCCGTGCCGCTGAAATGGTGGATCAGCGTCTCGATATCTTGCAGCGTGTTGGCACGCGGCGGCGGGAATGCCAGCGGATGATCAGCCTTGATCGGTCCAGAAGGCATATAATCGAGGCATTGGCGGATGATTTTCAGGCTTTCGCGCATTTCCTGCGCCCGTACCCACGTGCGCGCGTAGCAATCGCCCTCAGTGCGCGTCGGCACGTCGAAATCGTAATTCTCATAGCCCGAATAGGGCCGTAGCTTGCGCATGTCCCATGCCAGACCGGCCGCGCGCAGATGCGGACCCGTGGCGGAATATTTCAGACAAGTCTCGACTCCATACTGCGCCACGCCCTGCGTGCGGATGCGAAACAGTTCCGAATTCATGGCCTGACGCTCGTAATCGTCCAGACGCGCGGGCATCCAGTCCAGGAAGTCGCGCACCAGCGCGTCCCAGCCGGTCGGCAGGTCCATTGCAACCCCGCCGATGCGGAAGAATGCCGGATGCATCCGCGCGCCGGTGATCGCCTGAATGACCTTATAGGCGCGTTCGCGGTCAACGAACATGTAGAAGACCGGCGACATCGCGCCTGTATCCCGCGCCAGCGTGCCGTAAAATAACAGATGCGAGGTGATGCGGAAGAATTCTGACAGCATCACGCGGATGCATTGTGCCCGCGCTGGAACCTCGATCCCGCAAAGCTGTTCGACCGCCAATAGGTAGGGCATTTCCGAGATCACTCCGCCCAGATAGTCGATCCGGTCGGTATAGGGGATGAAACCGTGCCATGTCTGGCGCTCGGCCATCTTTTCGGCCCCGCGATGGTGGTAGCCGATATCGGGATAGGCCCAGACGATCTCCTCGCCATCCAGCCCCAGCAGGATACGGAACACCCCATGCGTCGAGGGGTGGTGCGGGCCGAAGTTCAGCACCATCAATTCCACCCCGTCGCGTTCCATCGGCAGGCCAAGGGAAGCGGGGTCAAGGTGGTTCGCAGCCTCGGTCACGTCGAAGCTCTCGCGGGTCATCACGAACGGGTCTTTTTCGGTCGCGCGGGCATAATGGGACTTGCGCAGCGGGTGGCCCTGCCAGTCCTGTGACATCAGGATGCGGCGAAGGCTGTCGCGCCCGTCAAAACGGATGCCGAACATGTCCCAGGCCTCGCGCTCGTACCAATCCGCACCGGGATAGACCCCGGTCAGGGTTGGCGCGCGGGGCGCATCGGCGTCGCAGGCGCATTTCAGGCGGATGTCGCTATTGCGCTGCGGCGAGATCAGGTGGCTGGCCAGTGTCACACCGGATGCGGGCTGCCCGACACGATGCTGGCGCGCAGTTTCGTCAATGCCCCATAGATCGGCCAGCAGCGTATAGGGCCGCGCCACCGTGTCGCGCAGATGGGTATGCACGCTCACCCAGGCCTCGGGCGTGACCCACAGCACGGGAAAGCCTTCGCGCGTGGCCTGCTCGGTCACGACCGTGTCGCCAAAGCGCGCGCGCAGGCTGGCAACAGGATCGTCAGCCGCCGTGGCGGCTTAGGCTTGTGGGGTGGCGAGTGTCATGGTGCCTCCGGGTCATCGAGGCGGGTGATGGATGTGCGGTCCAGATGCCGGATCGCCTTGCGCGGCTGCGGGTCAAAAGCTGCTGGTCCGTCCCCCATCGTGATACCAAGCGGGCGGCGCTGGGTTCCTGCCTTTTGTTGCAGCAGAATCATCGCATCAAGCACCTGCTCGGGGCGCGGTGGACAGCCGGGAATATAGACATCGACCGGCAGGAAACTGTCGACGCCCTGCACTACGGAATAGATGTCATACATTCCGCCTGAATTGGCACAGGCCCCCATCGAGATGACCCAGCGCGGCTCTCTCATCTGTTCATAGAGGCGCTTCAAGGGCGCGGCCATCTTGGTGAAAACCGTGCCCGAGACGATCAGCAAATCGGCCTGACGCGGGGTGGAACGGATGACCTCTGCCCCGAACCGCGCTTGATCGAAAACCGGCGTCAGCGCGGTGGCCATTTCCACATAGCAGCATGACAGGCCGAAATTGAACGGCCAAAGGCTGTTCTTGCGCGACCATGCGACCAGATCATCCAGGCGCGCAAACATCTGACCCTGCGCCATCGCCACTCCGGGCGGCAGTTCAAAACGGGGTGTGGTCATCGCGCGCCCTCCGGTCTTGCAGACCCCGCAGGCCGCGCGCCCACATCCAGCGCCCCGTCGAGCCACAGATAGAGCAATGCAAGAAGCAAAGCGCCGATAAAGACACCAGCCGCGATCAGGCCGCCGATACCTGCCTCGACTGCGGTCAGTGCCCATGTGTAAAGCAGCGCCGCCTCGAAATCGAAAATGACGAAAAACGCGGCGATCTGGAAATACGAGGTCGGCACCGGCGCATTGGCCGCCGCATCGGCTGGTGCACCACTTTCATAAACACCCCAGCGGTCTTTTGCCCGCCCAGATGTGCGCAGCAGCTTCGCCACGCCCAAAACTGCAGCAACCGTCAGAATCGCTGCGACCACATGAATTGCGAGCGCCGTTCGCGGGTCCAGACCAAACAATGCCTCTGTCACTTCGCGCTCCTTTTTCGAGAGATTTCTTGGGCGCAAAATGCGCGATCTCTGCTAGGTCAGCTTGGCTTGAATGACAGGTTCGCAATGCACTCACGTTGACCCAGATCAAATTAAGTCACTGAAATTAAAATATAATTTGCACACATAAGTATACCGAAGGCGCGCTCGCGGTATTTTGGTGCTCTGCTTTCAGTTGTTTTCCGCGAGTTTCGCCTGCTTCAAAGGCGTGCGTGGCCGTTTGTCTTGGATAAGCTGATCCAAGACAAAACCCAAAAATCATGCGGGTGATTTCGGTGGAAATCGGACCGCGCTTGCGTTGGCATAAGTGTGAGCAGGCATTTGCTGTGCTTGTCGCGCAAGCAAATCAGGGACTCACCATTGAAATCGGCGATGCAGAACTTCAATGACACTCTCGGGTGTTGCAAAGGCCTTGTTCACACCATCGGCGGCATAAGCGCTTTCTCCTCTCAAAGGTCCGTGGACCAGTGGCAGTGCCGCCCAAACCCCAGCCAGACAATTCCCCAGCCGCATTATGTCGGTGTCGCGTTCGTAGAATCCGCAATTATGCATCAGAAAGCGCGCAAGATAAGTCTGCACCTCGGCATCAAATACCAGCGCGTCCGAAATGCCGTGCTGGTCCACAAGTTTTGCCAAGGTCAGATAGATGAACTGATATCGCCCCACAGCAGATGAAACTGTACCCAGCGCACGGATCTGGCGCTGATAGGCCAGTACCTCGGCAAGTGTCATCTCGGTCAGGGGGTGAGTTGGTAAGACAGGCGCAAAATCCGAAACAGTGCCGAAACCACGCGGGCCTTCAAGATTACCCATCAGGTTCAGAAACTCGACATCATTGGCCGCGAAGCTTTTGGGCGCATCTTGCGCCTGCGCCTCTCGGGGTGGGAACAATACCTTTGAAAACAATGCGGTACATAGCAAACAGCGTAGCGCAAACCGTAGCATATTGACCACAAGACGCCCCAGATGAATTTTTTTTAATGTGTTATTTCTTGTTTAAGGACAATACCTGATGCTACTGACTGTCTCAATTAAAAAACTGGTCTAGAGCAGGCCCATGAAATTTTAACAAATTATTTACCCGTTTGAACGGGACAATGCACTTGGAGGCATTGATGCCAGAACAACTTACTATGCGCAGCTTGCGTTGGCTGCAATTTGCTGTGTTTGTCGTGTGTTTCGCACCTTCGGCCTTGATCGCGCAGGATCAGGATGAACCTCCAAGCACAGTTCTTGTTGCGCTGGCAGGTTACACGTTGGCGCCAGAATTGACCGAAACCGGCTTGCCGGTTCTGGATGACGCGGGCGAGCCTGTCATCCTGCGGGTACCGCTGGATGAGAGCGTGATCACACCTGGTGATGAAGTGCTCTATGTCATCACGGTCGAAAACCCCACTGACGCCGCCGCTACGAACCTACAGCTTGGCGCGCAGATCGCTGTGGAGTTGGTGCTAGACCCTTTCAACATTACGGGCCCGGAAGGTTTGGTGTCCGAGTGGGCAGATTCGGAAAGCCCCGAGATGTTCCGGCCCTTCTTTGAAGAAATTGACGGCGAGCAAGTCATGACCGCCGATCTTGATGCTTTGCGCGTGCTCCGGCTGACCTTGCCCCCCAACTTCTTTGGTTGCCGCCCGTGGTGCAAGAGTTTTTTGACCGTTTCAGTGCGTGTGATCGATTGCGTGCTTCTTTCAGGCCTATACTTCAGCGGCATTCCCAGAAGCCGCGGCCG
>SKGU01000032.1 GCA_007117255.1 Natronohydrobacter sp.
ATCACGCGGGCCAAGGTGATCGATCTGTGCCGCGCGCATCAAATCCCTGTTTTTGAACGCAATTTCTCGCTGGTGGACTGTTATGGCGCGGATGAGGCGTTTCTGACCGGCACCTTTGGTGCGCAAACTCCGGTGGCGGAAATCGACGGGCGGCACATAGGCAGCGGGCAGATGGGACCACTCACGGCACGGTTGCGGGCGCTATATATGGACATGGTGGGGGCGTGATGCGCATTGCCATGTGGTCTGGCCCGCGCAATCTGTCCACGGCGCTGATGTATGCTTTCGCGGCAAGGGGCGATTGCGCGGTCTGGGATGAGCCGTTCTATGCCTGTTATCTGCGCGCAACCGGGCTCGCGCATCCGATGGCGGCAGAGATCATGGCATCGGACCCGCGAAGCCCCCACGATATTGCGACAGCACTGCGGGCTGATCCGCCAAAGAGTATGCGGTACACCTATCAGAAACATATGTGCCAGCACATGATCGACGGCATCCCGCGCGACTGGATGGCAGATGTGCGTCATGTTTTCCTGATCCGTCACCCAGATCGGGTTTTGGCAAGTTTTGGCGCAAAATATGCAGATGTAACGCTAGATGATATCGGATTTGTGCAACAAGCCGAGATTTTTGAAAGCGTTTTTCAGGAGAATCGCGCTGTTTCCGCGTATCAGCCTGAAATTGTCCCCACTTCTGAAACACATTTTCACGATACGAAAAAACCGCCACTGGTGATCGACAGCGCTGATATTCGCGAGAACCCCGCAAAAATGATGCATGCGCTTTGCCAAGAATTGGGCTTGGACTATCGCCCGGAGATGCTGAACTGGCCTGCAGGTCCGAAACCCTATGACGGGGTCTGGGCACCGGTCTGGTATGGGGCCGTTCACCGCTCGACCGGGTTTGCGGGTGCAGAAGGGGCGCTGCCAGAGCTGCCACCGGATTTGCGAAAGATCAGCGATGCCGCCATGCCCTATTACGCGCATCTGGCGCGCTTCAAGCTGCGACCATGAAAAAGCGGCGCACCTTCAGGTGCGCCGCTTGCAGTCTTTCAGACCGGATCAGGCCAGATCGTAACGATCAGCGTTCATCACCTTGACCCATGCCGCCACGAAGTCATTGACGAATTTCTCGCCCGCATCGTTTTGCGCATAGATTTCAGCATAGGCACGCAGGATCGAATTCGACCCGAAGACCAGATCGGCGCGTGTAGCGGTCCATTTGGCCGCACCTGTCTTCCGGTCCTGAAGCTCATAGGCATTCATGCCTTTGGGCACCCATTTCCAGTTCATATCAGTCAGGTTGACGAAGAAATCCGTCGTCAGCGCACCCACACGATCGGTAAAGACGCCATACGCCGTGCCGCCGTGATTGGTGCCCATCGCGCGCATACCACCCAGAAGGACAGTCATTTCCGGCGCGGTCAGCCCCATCAGCTGCGCACGATCCAGCAGCATTTCCTCTGCCGAAACAACATAGTCTTTCTTCATCCAGTTGCGGAAGCCATCTGCCAGCGGTTCCAGCCACTTGAAGCTGTCGGCATCGGTCATTTCGTCCGTGGCATCGCCCCGGCCGGGTGCGAAGGGAGCTTCAATGTCAAAACCTGCAGCTTTTGCAGCTTGTTCCACACCCAGATTACCTGCCAGAACGATCACATCTGCAATCGAGGCACCGCTTTCGGCCGCGATAGGTTCCAGAACCGACAGCACTTTTTGCAAGCGTGCAGGCTCATTGCCTTCCCAGTCCTTCTGCGGGGCCAGACGGATACGCGCACCGTTTGCACCACCACGATAGTCGGATTTGCGGAAGGTGCGGGCGCTGTCCCATGCGGTTGCGACCATTTCGGACACGGACAGACCGCTTGCCGCAATCTTGGCTTTCACGGCGGCCAGATCATAGCCGGTGTTGCCAGCAGGCACGGGGTCTTGCCAGATCAGAACCTCTTTCGGTGCGTCCGGGCCGATATAGCGTTCCTGCGGGCCCATATCGCGATGGGTCAGCTTGAACCATGCGCGTGCGAACGCATCGTCAAAGGCTGCCGGATCGGCCATGAACTTCTCGCAGATCTCACGATAGATCGGGTCCATCTTCATGGCCATGTCGGCATCGGTCATGATCGGGTTCAGACGGATCGAGGGGTCTTCGACATCAACCGGCTTGTCTTCTTCCTTGATGTCGATGGGTTCCCACTGCCATGCGCCTGCGGGGGATTTCTTCAATTCCCACTCATAGCCGAAGAGCAGTTTGAAATAGCCCATGTCCCATTTCGTAGGATGCGTGGTCCACGCACCTTCAATGCCGGATGTCACAGTGTCGCGGCCAATGCCACGGGTCTTGTGGTTATTCCAGCCAAGGCCCGCTTCTTCCAGCGCAGCACCTTCGGGGGCCGGGCCAAGGTTTTCCGCACGTCCATTGCCATGCGATTTGCCGACCGTGTGCCCACCTGCAGTCAGCGCCACGGTTTCTTCGTCATTCATCGCCATGCGGGCAAAGGTTTCACGCACATGGGCGGCTGTTTTCAGCGGATCGGGCTGGCCGTTCACACCTTCGGGATTGACGTAGATGAGACCCATCTGGACTGCAGCCAGCGGGTTTTCCATCGTGCCTGCATCACTGACATTCTCGTAGCGCTCGTCTGAGGGTGCCAGCCACTCGCGCTCGGAGCCCCAGTAGACGTCTTTTTCGGGGTGCCAGATATCTTCGCGGCCAAATGCGAAACCAAAGGTTTTCAGGCCCATGTTTTCATAGGCAATGGTGCCTGCCAGAACCATCAGGTCGGCCCAGCTGATCTTGTTGCCGTATTTCTGCTTGACCGGCCAGAGCAGACGGCGCGCTTTATCAAGGTTCGCGTTATCGGGCCAGGAATTCAACGGCGCGAAACGGTGGTTGCCGGTGCCTGCACCGCCACGGCCATCCTGCACGCGGTAAGTGCCTGCGGCGTGCCAGGACATGCGGATCATCAGGCCACCGTAATGACCCCAATCTGCGGGCCACCAGTCCTGGCTATCGGTCAGCAGAGCGTGGATATCAGCTTTCAGCGCTTCAACATCCAGTTTCTTGACTTCCTCGCGATAATCAAAGCCCTGAAGCGGGTTCGATTTTGTGTCGTGCTGGTGCAGAATGTCGAGGTTCAGGGCCTTGGGCCACCAATCCATGACATCATTGCCCGTGGTCGTTTGTCCGCCATGCATGACCGGGCATTTGCCCGACTTGTCAGAACCGTCCATGATTCCCTCCATTTTAAATATCTGGAATGGTTCTAACAGGCTAAGTCGATCAGGTTAAGTTGCTTTTACTGATGCTTGTGATAATAATTTCTAATCAATTTCCCTGATTGCGCAAAGTCCGTCGCATCATCCAACCTGCGATCAGAACGGCCAGCAGAACGATCCCGATGATGATGGTCGCCAGTGCGTTCACATCCGGGCTGACCCCCAGCCTGACCTTGGAAAAGATCACCATGGGCAGGGTCGAGGCCCCCGGTCCGGCCACAAAACTTGCGATCACCAGATCATCCAGCGAGAGCGTGAAGGCCAGAAGCCAACCCGCGACCAGCGCAGGCGCGATCACCGGCAGCGTGATGTCGAAAAACACCCGCACGGACCCGGCCCCCAGATCGCGCGCGGCTTCTTCCAGAGATTCGTCCATGCTGCGCAGGCGTGATTGGGCA
>SKGU01000380.1 GCA_007117255.1 Natronohydrobacter sp.
ACACATTGGGGCGGGTGTCATTGGGCATGTCACTCATCGGCTTATCCCCTCAATGGCGCGCGTTTGCACGTTCGACGCGCAGGCGCGGATCAACGGCGTAATAAAGCAAATCCACGATCAGGTTGATGATAACGAACACGAGCGCAATCAGCATCAGATAGGCCGCCATCACCGGCACAGCGACGAAGCGCACCGAGTTGATGAAGAGCGCGCCGACACCGGGCCATTGAAACACGGTTTCCGTGATGATCGAAAAGGCGATGATGCTGCCCATCTGCAGGCCCGTGATCGTGATGACCGGGACAAGCGTATTTTTCAGCGCATGTCCGAAATGCACCGCGCGGTTGGACAGACCCCGCGCACGGGCAAATTTGATGTAATCGGTGCGCAGCACTTCCAGCATTTCGGCCCGCACCAGACGCATGATCAGCGTCATCTGATAAAGGCCCAGCGTGATCGCAGGCAGGATCAGGGACGCGCGGCCCGATTCCGTCAAAAGCCCAGTGCGCCACCAATCCCCGATATAGACCGTGTCACCGCGCCCGAACGAGGGTAGCCATTGCAATTCGACCGCAAAGACCCAGATCAGCAGCACACCGATCAGGAAGGTGGGCAGGGACACCCCGATCAGCGAGATTGTCATGATTGACCCCGACAGCCAGTTGCCCCGGCGCAGCGCAGTATAGACCCCGAAGCCCACCCCAAAGACAAAGGCCAGCACGCCCGATACCATTGCCAGTTCCAGCGTGGCCGGCAGGCGCGACAGGATCAGCTCCATCACCGGCTGTTGCAGACGGTAGGATATGCCGAAATCGCCCGTGACCGCGCGGCTGAGAAACGACCAGAATTGAAAGATGAAAGGATCGTTCAGCCCCAGCGCCTCGCGCAATTCCGCGCGTTCCGCCAGCGTGGTTTCCTGCCCCACCATCGAAGCAATCGGATCACCCACGAAACGAAACAGCGAAAACGCTACGAAGGCCACGGTCAGCATGACCAGCAGCGACTGAACCAGACGGCGCAGGATGAAGGCGATCATGTCAGACCTCGCATCAGTCGGCAGGATTGGTCAGCAACCCTGCCATAAACGGAAAGACCCGCGCGGGTTATCCCGCACGGGCCATGTCGTCAAGTGTGACTTAATCGAAGGTGACAGTCGTCATGCGCGGCTGGTTTTCAGGGTGCACATCCAGTGTGATCCCATCGCGCATGGCATAGGCAAGAACCTGATTATGCACGTTCAGGAAGATGCGCTCTTCCATCACCTTGTCCCAGATAGCAGCGATAACAGAATCGCGCTCGTCCAGATCCGTCATGGTGGCCAGCGACTGGATCATCGCATCCACTTCCGGGTTGGAATAGCGCGAGCCGTTGAACGAGCCATAGCTGTCTTCACGCGTATGAACGAGGAAGTCGAAGACATACTGGCTGTCAAAGGTAGGAACCCCCCAGCCCAGCATGTAGAAATCGGTTTCCCAGTTTTCGATCAGCGGGAAATGCAGCGAGCGGGTCTGTGCGTTCAGATCGACTGAAATGTCGATCCGCGCCAACATGCCCACCAGCGCCTGACAGATCGATTCGTCGTTGAGGTAACGGTCATTGGGGCAATCAAGCTGCACCGAGAACCCGTCGGGATAGCCCGCCTCAGCCATCAACTCGCCCGCGCGCGCAAGATCAGGATCACCGAAGGCGTGCATGTCTTCCGTCCAGCCGTTCACAAAAGGCGGCAGGGGTGCAGCAGAGGGCTGCGACTCGCCGCGCATCACGACCTGCTGAATCGCATTGCGGTCAATTGCCAGTGACATCGCTTCGCGCACCAGCGGATTCGCAAAAGGGTTGCCTTCAGCATTCGAAGACGCAAGCGAGTCGGATGTCATATCGTAGCTGAAGAAGATGTTGCGGTTTTCCGGGCCGCGCACGACCTTGATGCCGTCAGTCTGTTCCAGTCGTGCGATATCCTGAACCGGAACATCCTGCACAATATCGACTTCGCCTGACAACAGTGCCGCCACGCGGGTCGCGGCTTCGGCAATGGGTGTGTAGATGATTTCGGTCACAGCGGGCGCTTCGTCCCAGTGATCTTCAAATACCCGCATCACAGTGCGCACTTCGGGGTCACGCTCGACCAGCATATATGGCCCGGTGCCATTGGTGTTGCGTGTCGAGAAGGCTTCTTCGCCTGCCGCGAAATTCGGTGCAAGCTCAACACCATTCGCTTCGGCCCAGGCCTTCGACATGATGAAGGTGTTGGTCAGGTTCTGCACATAAAGCGGCGCCGGACCGGACAGGCGCACATGGACTGTGGTGTCATCCACGGCGGTCACTTCTTCCACAGCCGCATGCAGTGCCGCCATGCCGGAAGGCAATGTGCGCGCACGATCCAGCGAGAAGACCACGTCCTAGACAGTCATATCGCTGCCATCATGGAATTTCACGCCTTCGCGGATCGTGAAATACCAGACGTTTTCGTCCTCTTCGGTGATGCCCCATTCTGTCGCCAGACGCGGGCTGAGTGAGCCATCGAGTTCGCGCTCGACCAGCGTTTCATAGATATGATGCGCGACAGTATGGGTCGGGCCTTCGTTCTGGCTATGCGGGTCCAGCGTCAGCGAGTCGCCCACACGCGCCCAACGCACAGTTTCAGCCGTCGCCGCCACGCCTGACAGCACAAGCGCAGTCGCCGCAACACCCGACAGCAATGTCCCGCGTGCGGGAAGAAGCAGTGATTTCATCAACATCGTGATCTCCCTGAAGGTGAATTTTCCCCTTCTTGAGCCATGTCAGCACGAGGGGAACTGCATTGATTGTTCCGCGCTTTGCACGCGCAAGTCAAGCCGGGGCAAAAAGAACGGGCAAAGGTGACGTGGCGGCAGCCCTTCGCGCCACGCAGTCCATGAAAAAACCCCGGCACGATGGCCGGGGTTTTCCGTGTCTAAGCTCAACTAGCCAAAGATCAGTTACGATCCTTGAGCGCTGCGCCCAGAATATCGCCAAGGCTTGCACCGGCATCGGACGAGCCATACTGCTCAACCGCTTCTTTTTCTTCAGCGATTTCGCGGGCTTTGATCGACAGGCCCAGACGGCGGGTCTTGCTGTCAACCGATGTGACGCGCGCATCGACCTTGTCGCCGACCTGGAAACGCTCTGGGCGCTGGTCGGCACGGTCACGGGCCAGATCGGAACGGCGGATGAAGTTCTTCGTGCCGTTATATTCGACCTCGATGCCACCTTCTTCGATCGACGTCACCGAACAGGTCACGATCGAACCGCGCTTCACGCCTTCAACAGCATCCGAGAAGTTGTCATTCTCAAGCGCCTTGATCGACAGCGAAATCCGCTCACGCTCGACATCGACTTCCGAGACAATCGCATGGACCATATCGCCCTTGCGGAAGTCCTGGATGGCTTCTTCGCCGCGCTGATCCCAGCTGATGTCGGACAGGTGAACCATGCCGTCGATATCGCCTTCCAGACCCACGAACAGCCCGAATTCGGTGATGTTCTTGATCTCGCCTTCGATCTGCGTGCCCACCGGGTTGGTTTCGGCAAACAGCTCCCAGGGGTTGCGCATGGTCTGTTTCAGACCAAGGCTGACGCGGCGCTTGGCACCGTCGATTTCCAGCACCATGACATCCACTTCCTGCGAGGTGGA
>SKGU01000157.1 GCA_007117255.1 Natronohydrobacter sp.
AGGCGATGAAAAACAGCGCGATGGGACGGTCCAGCAAGATGGCCCAATTTCCCCGCGACAGGATGATTGACTGGCGCAGGTTCAGCTCCAGCATGGGCGTGATGATGAAGGCCACAAGGAAGGTGACGAAACTGTAGTCGTATTTCTTCATCAGATAGCCCAGAAGCGCGAAGGCCATCAGGATGATCAGCCCGAATGTGCCATAGCCTTGCAGCATCATCCCCGCGAGGCAGAAGAAAATCACGATGGGAATGACCACATGCGGCGGCACGCGGGTGATCTGGGCAAAGAACATCAGACCGTACCAGCCCAGCACCAACATGATGACCGAGGCGAGGATCATGCCTGCAAAAATGGAATAAAGCAGTTCAGGATTGTCACGCAGCAAAAGCGGACCGACAGTGATGCCATGAATGGCGAAAGCGCCGATCAGCAGCGCTGCTGACACATTGCCCGGAATCCCCAGGCCAAATAGCGGGATCAGCGCTGCCGGGATCACCGCGTTATCTGCGGATTCTGATGCCGCAATGCCCTTGGGCTCGCCTTTGCCGAATTTTTCGGGCTCCTTCGCCGCCTTCTGTGCCATGCCATAGGACATGAAAGACCCGACAGACGGCCCCAGCCCCGGCAGCGCGCCGACAAAGGTGCCCACGCCTGTGCCACGCAAAATGGTCGGCAGAATGCGCTTGAAGATCGGCCATGTGATGCGGTCGCTGGTATCTTTCTTCAGCGTGACCGACATGTTCTCTCGATCGTAGCGCAGCTTTTCGGATTGCACGAACATTTCCGACAGGGCCAGCGTGCCAATGGCAACTGCGATCAGCGGCATGCCATCCATCAACTCGGTATAGCCGAAGGTCAGACGCGGCAGGCCGGTCTGGTTGTCCAGCCCGATGGTGCCCAGAAAAATGCCCAAACCCCCTGCCGCAAGCCCTTTGAAGATGCTGCCGCCCGACAGGCCCGCGATGAAAACCAGCGCAAAGGCCAGAATCGCGGCCATCTCATAGGGGCCGAACAGCAGCGCGACACGGGCGAAAGGGATGGCTACAAAGATCAGAATGATTGTCGCCAGAATGTCGCCCATCACCGACGCGATCAGACCGATCTGGAGCGCCGTCTTTGGCTTGCCCTGTTTCGCCATCGGGTAGCCATCAAGCGCGGTTGCAGCCGAAGACGCCTCGCCCGGCGCATTGAGCAGGATTGCCGAAACTGCGCTGCCCGCTGCAGTGCCCTTGGATAAGCCGATGAGAAACGAGATTGCGATGAAAGGCGACATGTAAAACGTCATCGGAATGGCAATCGAAATCGCCACTGACCGCGACAGGCCTGGAATGACACCAACGATATAGCCCAGCAGCACCCCGCCACCGATGCCGATGAAGGATGCGAGCGTCAGCGCTTCAGCCGCAGCGGCTCCGACAGCAGAGAAATCCATCACACCACCCCGACGCGCATCATGTAAACTGACAGGATATACAGCAGCACCACCGGCACGATCGAACAGCCAAGTATCATCCACCAGCGTCGTTCGCCCAACAGGATCAGCATGCCACCGATCAGGAAGGCCCCGAACCAGGTGATCTTGATGAAAGACATGAACCAGATGGCAACGGCGACATAAGCAAAGGGCCATGCGGCCCAGGCCAAGGCGCCCCAATGCAGGTCAGCGGTGAAGGGCATGAGGCCCGCGCGCAACATCTGAAACAGCCCCTTCGCGGCAACAATGCCGCCACAGACCACCATCAGCCACGCGCCGATGCTTGGCACCAGCCCAGGCGGCATGCGCGCGAAAGGGTTACTTCCTGCGTAATTCGGAATCATCCAAAGCAAAGCCAGTAGCCCGAACCCGGCTACGGCCAGCCCGGACCAGAAATCTGATCTTGGCATAAAACCATCCCTGAAATTTGCGACTTATGGGTGTCGCATTTGCTCAACGGTTGCACATTTACGTCTGCGCATGCAACCCCTTTGCCGACAGGATAATCGATCTGCAGCACAAAACAGTCGTGGGAACGAAATGGGTCTTCAGGCCTGAGTAGGGCACGTCAAAGAAACCGTTGCGTCTTTATTCCCTGAGCCCTGACAGAATGGTGAACGGCCGCTTTGCTGAAAAAGAGGCTTGCGGTTCTGCGACCTCACAGTCCGCTTCCCGCCCAGGCTGTGTAAAAACCCCGATTCATGCTATGCGTGCTCAAGACTTGGGGGGCTTGCATGGCAGGTTTTGTCGGGGGTGATCCCAGAGTTTTCACACAGCCTCCGCCCATTGTGCGGGGGGTGACAGGATCGACATGTCCGGCCCATAGGTGCTGGTCGGCTTTGTCCGTCGCTGCGCAGACGCATTTCCCAAAGCATAGGACGCCCATTGCAAGAGGGGGTGCCGCGCTGCAACATGGTTAAGCCGACTTTGGTCGATATGCGGTGACAGCACGAGATCTGACCTCGGACATGCAGTAGAGAATGGCGGCACGGAAAGCGGCACAACATGTCGACATACCTTAATTTAAAGCATTGTTTTTAATGGTGCAAATCCGACGCAAAAACCGGCACAATGGCTTCATGGATGCGACCGTGAAAGAACCGATGCTGCCCGAATGGGCGGCCATCGAGGTGCTTGAAGGCAGCGCACTCAAGCTCGTGGAAAGCGCTAGCGGATGACTTCTCGAACGAGCCGAAAAGCAGGATCTGCAGCCTACGCCGTCTGCGCGCTTTATCGCAGCGCGCTCAGAGCCATGTGCGTGCTCTTGTCGAACGCCAACAGCGACACATCTCAGGGCGGATAAGTTGCACTTTCAAGGCCCGGAGCAGCGTCATGCCCAAACGCACCTATCCGAAAGATGCCATGCAGATCGAGCAGGCCGCTGACCTTGAAGAGATCGTCAAAGACAAACGCGCCGATTGGCGCGCGACCGGGGCCAAGGCGCGTAGACGCCAGCGTCGCTATAAGACTCTGCTTGTTCAGCAGCTTGTGAAGGGCGGCGGTGATATGGACGGGTGTGATACACTATGACCGGAAAGGCCCGGATCGCGTTGCGCAACCTGCATCTGCCCTGCACTATCGGGCACTATCCTGCTGGGGCAATCGTGCCGGATGCTCATCTGCTTGATCTATTCCTGACCATTTCGGCAGAGCGTGTCCTTGTTCCCGCAGATGAGATGATTCAGGTCTTTGATTATGATCCGTTGCTTGATCAGATCGCGCAAATTGCCAGTGCGCAGCATTATGCCACTCAAGAATATCTGTTGACGCGCATCGTCCAGGCCTGCGCGGCCTATCCGCAAATCACAGCGCTGGAGGCGCAGTTGCACAAAAGCCCGGTTCACGGGGGCAGTGTCGGGGTGCAATTAATTCTGACGCTCGATGATCTGGACAGATTGCGCGCCAAACCGGGCTGAGGCGTCAGCGGGCAAACGTCTGACCTGCCGAATGATCAATCCGTCCCAACATTGCGCGCCGGGCGTTCGGATCAAGATGAAGCACGTCGATGCTGCCTATGGTCAGATGCAGAACGACAAAAGCCTGCAGAGTATCGGCTCGATGAGAAAAAACTGCCGCACGCGCCTGGCCAATGCAAGGTCGCTTCCCGGCCTCACTCTGCGGCGCATACAGGGTTTCATCTGATTGTCGCAAACTCCATGCAGG
>SKGU01000249.1 GCA_007117255.1 Natronohydrobacter sp.
ATGATGATCCCGAAGGCCGAGAGCCGCAGCGTCCGGCCCATGAGCATCGGGTCGATGACATTGCCGAGGATGAACTGGATCATGCCTGCAAGCACAAAGATCAGCACGGCGGTTTGTGGCTCTGGCACCTGAATATAGGCGACCAGCGTGACAATCAGGGTCGCGATGATGGACCCGATCGAGGGAATGAAATTCAGAACGAAGGTCAAAAGCCCCATGGCGACAGCAAATTGAATGTCGAAAACGCTGAGCAGAAGGAAGATCGCCACCCCTGTCACGCTGGAAATCAGACCCTTGACCAGCAGGTAATGGTTCACGCGGCGGATGATCGAGCCGATGATCGCGCTGACGCGCCGGGCCTGCGATTTGTCGCCCATCAGGTTTTCCAGCTTGGTGCCGAACCAGACACGTTCCAGAAACAGGAAACCCACGAACAGGATGATCAGCACAACCTGTGACAGGATCGTGCCTGCTTGACCGGCGGCAGAGCGCAGATAGCTTGATATCTCGATGGTGCGGACTGTCTGAAGGACGGATTGTTCGACATCCTCGCCCATCCACGCGAACATTTGTGCAATGGCGCGCTGGGCGTCGTCTGTATAGGACAAGGTGGTCGTCAGGACCGTGTTGATTTGCGAAATGACCAGCCCGGCAAGTGTGAGCAGGCCTGACGCGATCAGGAACACCGCAACGATCGAGGCCAGCCAGTTGGCAATGCGGAACTGCCCGATCCGAAGTCGCGAGATGGAGTTGATCGCGTCGGATGTCAGCGAGAACAGCACGATGGCGATTGCCAGCGCAATCAGGATGAACTTTGCCTGCACCAGCAGGAACAGAATCACCGCAAAGGCGATAATACCCATCAGCCAAGTCTGCAGACGGAACTTCTCGGTGAAGGTCAGTCGTGCCGCGGAACTGGCCGGTGTGATGTTGCTCTCGTCAGCCATGCTTCTCTTGTCTGCATTGGATATTGTCTTCGCATTACTATGAGGGCGGCTTGGCCTGCGCACAAGGGTGGCGCGTCGTTTTGGCCGTCCCGGCTGCTTTATTGTGCGGCGCGCAGCACATAGGCGGCGATTGCATCAAGGTCTTCCTTGGGCAGTTGACCCAGATTGGAGACAACATCCGCCATGGAACCGCCCACAACGTCGAATTCGGGGGTCAGGCCGGATTCGAGATAGGCGCTGATGTCGAATTCAGTCCAGTTGAAATCAGGCCCTGCAATGGCCGGGATGCGCCCCGTCCCTGACGGATTGGGCGCGCCCATATGCCAGGCGTTACGATCAAGCCCGCCAAGGGCGTTGCGCGGTGTGTGGCATTCGGCGCAATGGGCCAGCGCTTCGGACAGGTAGCGCCCGCGTTGCTCGGTCTCGGTCAGATCGCCGGTGATGGCCCACTCGTCGCTGAGAAACAGCGTTTTCCAGAGGCCCACCGCGCGCCGGATCGAGAAGGGAAAGGTCACGTCCTGCGGTCGCGATGGGGTCGCATCCGTGGGCAGGGTCATCATATAGGCGTAAAGATCGGTGATATCCTGCGGGTCGGCCTTGATGTAGCTGGCATAGGGGAAGGCGGGGTAATAATGCGACCCTGTCGGTGACACCCCGCGCATGACGGCGTTAACGAAATCTGTCTGCGACCATGTTCCGATGCCGTGATCGGGGTCGGGGCTGATATTGGGGGCGATGAAGGTGCCGAAATCGCTGGCAAAACTGCGCCCGCCTGACAGGATGAGCGGGTCCGAATCCGGCCCCGGCGCGCGATGGCAGGACGAACAGCCCGCGGCCAGAAAGACAGACCGGCCATGCTCTGGATCGCCTTGCAGATTGGCGATGTCGGATGCGGGCAGGGGCCGGGGCGCGGAAAGCACCCAAGCGGCACTGACGGTGATCAAACCTGCTGCGACCAATCCGAGAGTTATCAGGCGCATCTGTCGTCCTTGCTCGCAGGTGTTGCCCCTGCAAAAAACCATGCAGGGGCAAGAGCACAGGCTTTAGCTGGCTTCTTCACGATAAACCTGATGGCAGGCCTGACAGGTCTGGGCAACGCCGCCAAAGCTGGCGCGCATCGCGTCGAGACCTTCACCTGCGACGGGTTGCAGGGCTTCTGCTGCTTCTTGCAGGGCCCCGAATTTCGAGACGAAATCGTCGAGGTTTTCCCAGATCTCAGGCTTGGCGCGCGTGTTGTCGATACTGAACGAATCAGTGCCTTCGGGCCAGAGGCGTGACTGGTCATGGCGGGTAAGATGGAACAGGTTATCCGCAGCGGCCTGCGCCATATCGGCATCATAGTCCATGCGGCCCTGCACCATGCCGCCCAAAAGCCCGAAATTATGGACGATCAGTTTGAATTGTCCCTGCCGTGCTTCAACTGCCGGGTCTGTGTCGGCCATTGTCGGCAGGGCGAGTGTCGCGCTGAGTGCGAATGTTGTGAAAAGTTTTTTAAGCATCGATCAGATTGCCCCCTGTTTTTGAGATACCACAAGCCTAGCGCGATGTTGTAGCAGTTCAAAGACACGCGCGCGTGATGCTGCTATTTAAGTGAAGCGCACTTTGCCGATAAAGGGCAGGTTGCGGTTTCTCTGAGCGTAATCAATACCGTAGCCGACCACAAATTCATCAGGGATTTCAAACCCGGTCCATGTGGCCTTGATCTCGACTTCGCGGCGTGAGGGTTTGTCCAGAAGTGCGCAAACTTCCAACCGGGCAGGGTTGCGCGCAAGCAGCAGTTGCAGGACATGGCTGAGGGTGAAGCCGGTATCGACGATATCTTCCACGACCAGCACATCGCGCCCTTCGATCTTGCCCGACAGGTCTTTGAGGATGCGCACTTCGCGTGAGGATTTCGTGGAGCTGCCATAGCTGGAGGCTTCAAGAAAATCGACCTCGACCGGCAGATCGATTTCGCGCACCAGATCAGCGATGAACACGAATGACCCGCGCAACAGCCCGACGACAACCAGCTTTTCGGTGCCAGCGAAAGCGCGCGAGATTTCCTCGGCCAGTTCCTCGACCCGTGCCGCGATCTGCTTGGCGCTGATCATCTGATCGATGACATAGGATTGCTGCGTCATATCTGCCCCTTGATTTTCCGCCCCGACTTTAGGACATGTGCGCGGGAGAGGACAAGCGCAGACAATGCCCAGCCACACGGAACACCGACATATGCCTTATAGCGCAGATCAGATCTTCGATCTGGTCGCGGATGTGGCGCGTTATCCTGAGTTTCTGCCCTGGACGGCGGCGGCGCGTATACGGTCGCGCAAGCCGATTGAAGGGGGCGAAGAGATCGAGGCGGATCTGGTGATTTCCTTCAAGGTCTTCCGCGAACGCTTTGGCAGTCGCGTTCGGCTGTTTCCGGATAACGGGCGGATCGACACCGAATATCTGGATGGGCCGTTCAAATACATGCTGTCGCATTGGCAGGTGAAGCCTGCCGAGAGCGGCTGCATCGTGGATTTCGCAGTCGATTTCGAATTCCGCAATCCAGTGCTGCAAAAGCTGATCGGGGTGGTGTTTGATCAGGCCATGCGCCGGGTTGTGGGGGCGTTCGAGGCGCGCGCGAAGGCGCTCTACGGTTGACCTAGGGTGCGTGGCGAGCCACGCACCCTACCTTGGCGGTTGCGCCAGTGCCGTC
>SKGU01000125.1 GCA_007117255.1 Natronohydrobacter sp.
GCCCTGTCAGGCCGTATCCTTGCCAATTTCGTGCGCCATTTCGCGCGCGACTAGGCTGTTCAGTTCCAGCACGACACCAGAACTGTCAGATCGCCCGCGATCCGCGTCAGCGTTTCGGGGGGCACGGTCACATCCTCGCGCAATGTCCCGCTGGAAACGTTGCTGCTGTCCAGAAATGCCCGAATAAGGCCGGATGACACCGCGAAGGTCACATCATCGGGCAAGACCCTGCCTTCGCTGTCGGGTTGGCCTGCAAGAAGCCCGATAACACCGCCATTCGCACCGAAAACCGGGCCGCCCAGATCGCCCTGGCGCGTCTGCGCAGTCAGACGCACGCGCCCGTCCTCGCCGTTCAGACCGCGCAGGTCTTCGACGCGACCAAAGGTCAGCACCGGACGCGCCATCACATCCTCATAGGAAAAGCCAGCAATCGTGACTTCTGATCCCAGCGTGGCATCGCGGTCTTCAAATTGTGCGAAGGCCATCGGCACGAGCGGGGTTTCCGGCTTGAGGATTGCGATACCCAATTCCTCGTCACGCGCATGGACACGGGCGTTATAGGCTTCATCAATGGTGATGCGCCCGCATTGGGCCACAGCCTCGGCGCTGGTCAGGACCGTGCCGGTCGCATCAATATAGAAGCCTGAGCGCGAAAAATCAGGACGACGCACAGACAGCCCGGCCAGAAGCGCGCTGCGCTGCACCGTGCTGGCCTGTCCCGCGCTTTCCGGCAAGGTTCCGGGCAGGGCTGCGAAACTCGCCTCCATCATCGGCAGGACGCGCGCCATCTGCTCGTCGCGTTCGGGTGTCCAGATCAGGGTATAGCCCTTTACCTCGCCATTTCGGAATTGGGCATAAGTGTGCGAGCGCAACGTGTCGTTCTGCCCGGTCAGCAGAAAGGAATTCTGCCGCCGCTCGCGGTCCCCTTCCAGCGGCACGATTTCCAGTGTTTGCATGATCTCATACATTCCAAACAGCGTGGCCTGCGTGCCGGGTTGGCTGATCAGAAGCACCTGGACGCCGCTATCGTCCTTTTCGCGGTAATGGGCGAAGGGCGTCTCATGGCGGTCGAATTCCACCATTGCCATGGGCAGATCGATGCTGATGCCCGCGACATCGTCGCGCATGTTCTGCATGCCAAGGGCCGCGAGTTCGCCCTTGTAGCTGTCGATCAGTTCTGCACGCTGCTGCGTGCTCAGAACGCCAGTTTCCTCATGGCCGTTTTCGGCTTGCCAGGCGTTGATCGCACGTCGCGTGCCCGGCCCGAATGACGCATCAATCGCCATGGTGTAATGGCCGAACCACTGCAAGGCTGTCTGAATTTCTGCGCGTTCATCACGATCAAGCGCGCGTTCGGCGGCTTGCGACTCGCGCAGGGTTTCCACGGGTTCCGGCTCTGGTTCGGGCGTCACAAGAGCAAGCGGCTCGGACTCGTCTGGCGCAGCTTCAGCGGCCGGGGACTCCGCAAGGGGTTCAGGCGACTGTTCTACAGGTGGCGTTGGAGCCGCGCCGTCAGTGGGAAAAACCTGTTCCAGATAATCCAGACCATTGCTGACAAAAGCATCTGCCGGGATCGCGCCTTCGGATCGTAATTGCCGCCGCACCGTGAAGGCATCAGTCTCGCTTTCATAGGGGCCGATGCTCAGCGCATACCAGTCGCTTGGCAGGCGAAAGCCGCTGACACTGCCCAGTCTTTGCTCAAGCAGTTGTGCACGCTCAAGCGCCATATCAAGCTCGCGATGGGCTTCCACCTGAACCCAGCGTTGATCCTGTGCCAGTGCTGGCGAAATGCTGATCATGGCAAAAAACGAGACCGAGGCCGCCAGCCCCCCTGCGCGCCGAAGCGTTTTCTTCATTCCCTGTCGCCCTTCCAAATCTATTTGAGCGCCGCCCGTCACCATGGCTCGAACAGCTTTGTCCGTTGACCCTGTGCGGCAGCTTGCCTATTGAGACGCAGCTTTAAGAAAAACTGCGCACAAGACAAGAGGCGGCCATGCCTGAATCCCCTGATTCCAGATCACAAAAGCCCCAGTGCTTTCAGGAAATCATCCTGAGATTGCAAAACTACTGGGCAGAACAAGGCTGCGCAGTGTTGCAACCCTATGACATGGAAGTCGGCGCAGGCACGTTTCACCCGGCCACCACCCTGCGTGCTTTGGGCACCAAGGCCTGGGCTGCGGCCTATGTTCAACCCTCACGCCGCCCGACCGATGGCCGCTATGGCGAAAACCCCAACCGCTTGCAGCATTACTACCAGTATCAGGTGATCATCAAACCTTCGCCGCCCGATCTGCAGGAGCTTTACCTCGGATCGCTTCGCGCCATCGGCATCGACGACGCGCTGCATGATATCCGCTTTGTTGAGGATGACTGGGAATCGCCCACCCTTGGCGCTTGGGGGCTGGGCTGGGAGGTCTGGTGCGACGGGATGGAAGTGTCGCAATTCACCTATTTTCAACAGGTTGGCGGGCATGATTGCCACCCGGTTTCGGGCGAATTGACCTATGGGCTGGAACGTCTGGCCATGTATGTTCTGGGCGTCGATCACGTCATGGACATGCCCTTCAATGCGCCTGATGCGCGCATACCGCTGACCTATGGTGATGTCTTCCGCCAGACCGAACAGGAATATTCGCGCCATAATTTCGACGCGGCCGACACCGAAAAACTGCTGGGTGACTTTCAGCGCGCCGAGGCCGAATGTGCGCGTCTGCTGGGCTTTGATGCAGCAGACCCAAAACAGGCGGGCCGCGCGAGCATCATGGTGCATCCGGCCTATGACCAATGTATCAAGGCGTCGCATCTGTTCAACCTTCTGGATGCGCGCGGGGTGATCTCGGTGACGGAACGGCAGGCCTATATCGGGCGCGTGCGCGCGCTGGCGAAGCTCTGCGCTGATGCCTTCGTGCAAACAGAAGCGGGCGGGGCAGTCGCGTGACGGGGCGTATTCTTGTCATTTTGCTATTGGGCTGCACTGTGGCGGCAGGCGTGGGCGCGTGGTATCTGCAGGTTCATGCCTATTACGACCGCCTGCCAGAGCAAGACAGCGTTCAACTGACCCCGCTGGCGGCTGCATCTGCGCAGCCCTTCCCGGTGTCGAATTTCCGCGGCATTGACAGCGACAGCTCGCCCATCCGTTACCGCGCCTGTTTCGACATTGACGTGGACCCGGCACAACTGACGCCCTACGACAACGCCACGCCCCTGATCGCGCCGGGCTGGTTCGACTGTTTTGATGCGGGCCTGCTGACAGATGCACTGTCCGACGGGCGCGCGCAGGCTGTCATGGGGGTCTCCAACCTGCGCTACGGCATTGACCGCGTGGTCGTGCTGATGGACGGGCGCGGCTATGCCTGGAACCAGATCAACCCTTGCGGTGCGGCCCATTTCGACGGCGACCCGGTGCCTGCCGGTTGCCCGACCCCACCTGAACGCTGAGAGGCCCTGATGGCTGACCTTCTGATAGAGCTGTTTTCCGAAGAAATTCCCGCGCGGATGCAGGCAGGGGCGTGCGATGCGCTCAAGAAGCTGATGACCGATGGTCTGGTCGAGGCGGGACTGACCTATGCGCATGCGCAGGCTTTCGCCACGCCGCGCCGTCTGGCGCTGGCCGTGCAGGGCCTGTCGGATCA
>SKGU01000222.1 GCA_007117255.1 Natronohydrobacter sp.
AGCAGATCGCCACCATTGACGAGATGAAGGCCCGCGCGCTGGATTATTGCGATTGGGCGGTCAGCATGGGCTTGCTGGCCATTCGCAGCCATGTCGATACCTGTGATCCAGATCTGAAGGGCGTGCAGGCGCTCTTGGACGTGCGCGAAACGGTGCGGCCCTATCTGGACCTGCAACTTGTGGCCTTTCCGCAAGACGGGCTGTATCGCGACCCGCAAGCCCATGCCCAGACCCTGCGCGCGCTGGATATGGGGGTCGATGTGGTGGGCGGCATCCCGCATTTCGAGCGCACGATGGACGAGGGGCGCGCGTCCGTGCAGGATCTTTGTCGTGTTGCGGCCGAACGCGGGTTGCGGATTGATCTGCATTGCGATGAAACCGACGATCCGATGTCGCGCCACATTGAAACGCTGGTGGCCGAAGTGCTGCGCCATGGATTGCAGGGTCGCGCCGCTGGCTCGCACCTGACATCTATGCATTCGATGGATAATTATTATGTGTCCAAGTTGCTGCCGATGATGGCCGAAGCGAATGTCGCAGCGATACCCAACCCGTTGATCAATATCGTTATTCAGGGCCGCCATGACACATTCCCGAAACGGCGCGGTCTGACGCGTGTGAAGGAAATGCGCGCGCATGGCATCACTGTTGGCTGGGGTCAGGATTGTGTGCTGGACCCGTGGTATCCGCTGGGCACGGCCGATATGCTGGATGTGGCCTTCATGGGGCTGCATGTGGCGCAGATGACCCACCCGGACGAGATGCGCGCCTGTTTCGATATGGTGACAACGCAAAATGCACGCATTTTGGGCTTGGATGGGTACGGGCTTGCACCTGGCTGCATGGCGTCTTTGGTGGTGCTGGATGCAGCCAACCCGGTTGAGGCCTTGCGTCTGCGCGCAGATCGTCTTGCGGTGGTCTCGAAGGGGCGCGTTGTGGCAGAGCGACGACGCAATGCCACTGGGTTGCAGCTTCCGGGTCGTCCAGACAGTGTGAGCCGACGGCACAAGACGCATTGATGTTGCCTGATCGGGCCAACACTCGATTGACATGCTCTTGAGCCAGTCTTTCTTTTCAGTGTGAACAGTCTTGATGCCGTGCCAATGCTGACGGCAGGGGGTGATATGATCGGGAAGCGCCTCGCAAGCGACGACTGCAAGCCCATCGCCCGATGAGGCTGGTCGGCTGCCAGCATTTACCAAAGTGAAAGCCGTCACTCATGTTTATGCGTGCGAGTTATATAGTGAAGACCGTCGGTCACGAAGGCGACCGCATTGGTTGAAAATGCGTCGCCTTGTTGCCGGGCGCGGCGTGCAGACCGCCAATGGCGTTTGTTGCGCAAGAACAGCAGTGGCTAGGCACCCCTTCGCAGCAAGTCATCGACCAGTGGGTTTGGAAACCGGCGCGACAGGGTGACAGCGTGAAAGCTCTCGATCAGGTCTTCGATCTGGGCGGCTTCAACCAGCAGTCCCGAAGCCAGTTCGTCGCGCACCGCGATCGGTGGCAGAACAGCCAGCCCTACGCCTTCGCGCGCCAGAAGGCGCATCATGGCGATGTCGTCGACCTCTGCCGCGATTTGTGGGCGGATGTTGTGCCGGTTGACCCACAGGTCAAAGCCCGCGCGCAGTCCGGTTTCCGCTGTGGGCAGGATCAGCGCTTCGCGTCCCAGAAGTGCGACCAGATCGCCTGCATCTGCGCATCGCGCGGGTGTGCCGATCAGGCTGACAGGCTGCTCTGCAATCTTGTGGGTCAGCCATGGTGCTGCGGCATCGCGCGGTGGTGGGGTGTTGGTCAGCACGACATCCAGTTGCAGGCTTTGCAATGCGCCAAACAGATCCAGTGTGCTGCCAGAGCGCAGGATAACTTCGACATCGGGTCGTGTGATCAGCGGGCGCAGGAATTCAAGCTGGAAGTTGCGCGACAAGGTGGCAAGCGCCCCAACACGCACAGCGCGTCGTGCAGTGCCGCCCTGCGCCAGCGTCGCCAGCAGTTCGTCACCAGTCTTGAAGATCGTATCCGCGTGATCAAGCGCAATCCGACCTGCCTCTGTCAGAACAAGCTGACGGCCGACACGGTCGAACAGCGCATGCCCAAGTCGGTCCTCCAGGGTGCGGATCTGGGTCGATAGGGCGGATTGCGACAGATTCATCATGGCCGCTGCACGAGTGAGGTTCCCTTCATGCGCGACGGCACGAAAATAGCGCAGATGGTTGTAGTTCATCTCTGACATCGTTCTATTAAACAGAATGATAAGTCATAAACAATGTATTTTTCAAAACTCAAGCGGTCTCTTATCTGATGCGAAACGCAATCGGAGAAACCTTTATGTCGGTTCTTGCTGCCTTGCCTGCCGTATCAATTCTGGTCTTGTCCATCAGCGCACTGATCTGCGCGCGCGGTCCACAGATGCGCCCGCGCACGAATCTGTTGCTCAGCGAAGCAGCCACGCTTTGCGCATTGGCTCTGGCCTTGCTGGCGGGGCTTGCGCTTGCAGTTGATGGCGCTGGCACGCATGGGGTGGGCGCTCTGAGTTTCCGGCTTGATCTGTTGTCAGTCTTGATGCTGCTGCTGGTCAGCTTTCTGGGTTGGGTGATCACACGTTTTGCCGTGCGCTATCTCGATGGCGAAGCGCGCCAAGGGGTTTTCATGGCCTGGTTGCTGTGTGCGTTGGCGGGGGTGACAGTGCTGGTGACTGCGGGCAATGTCGTGCAGCTTGTGCTGGGGTTCCTGATCGCGGGCACAGCGCTGCGTCGGCTGGTGTTGTTTTACGCTGACCGTCCACAGGCCCAACGTGCAGCGCGCAAGATGGTGATGGCCAGTCGTGCCGGTGATGTTGCGCTGATTGCCGGGGCTGGCGTGCTGATATGGGGCTTTGGTACAGCCGATATTGCCACGCTGAATGCTGAAGCGACAGGCCCGGTGGCGGCTTTTGCAGCAGCGTTTCTGGTGTTGGGCGGTGTATTGAAGGCGGCCCAATTCCCGCTCCATGGCTGGCTGACCGAAGTGATCGAGGCCCCGACGCCGGTGTCGGCGCTGCTGCATGCGGGTATCGTCAATGCTGGTGGGTTCGTATTGATCCGCATGTCAGATGTGTTGCTGAGCGCGCCGGGGGTCATGGCGGTGCTGGCCATTCTTGGCGGGTTCACGGCGCTTCTGGGCGGGCTTGCGATGCTGGCGCAACCTGCGGTCAAGACGTCGCTGGCATGGTCCACCATTGCGCAGATGGGTTTCATGATGTTGCAGATCGGGCTGGGGCTGTTTGCCTTGGCGGTGCTGCATATTCTGGCGCATTCGCTGTACAAGGCGCATGCTTTTCTCAGTTCCGGCTCGGCCGTCACGCAGGTTCTGGGGGTCCGGCGGCCCGGCCCTGTGGCTGTGCCATCGGTGCGCAATGTGGGCCGGGCCTTTGCGCTTGCCCTGATGATTTTCGCAGCGGTTGGGTTGGCATTTGGCGTGGTGGGCAAGGCCCCGCAGGCCTTTGCCCTGGGCGCCATCCTGATTTTCGGCATCGCTTATCTGATCGCGCAGGGTCTGGCCGATGCGGCCCCAGCCGCGCTGACGAAACGCACGACATTGGCATCGCTTGTGGCGTCGGCCAGCTATTTCACGCTGCATGCGGG
>SKGU01000142.1 GCA_007117255.1 Natronohydrobacter sp.
CGGCGGGGGCCTGTCTGCAACTGGTGCTGGTGCTGGGGGCGCTGGCTTTGTGGCGCTTGGGCGAGGCCGTGATCGCCCGCAAGGGCGCGCATTGGGCGGCTGCGGGGGCGCGTGCGCCGGGGGCAGACGCGGTGCTGCGGCCTTTGGGGGCCGGGGCTGCGCTGATGATCGGGGCGGCAGTCGGCTTCGGGCTGGCGGGGCTGCTGGTCTGGTCCTTCGCGGGGCTGTGGCAATTCCCGGACGTCTTGCCGCAAAGCAGGACCGCGCGGCACTGGATCGCTCAGGCCAGCGATCTGCGCCGGGTCATTCTTGACAGCGGGGCGATTGCCTTGGGCGCGACCCTGATCGCGCTGGGGCTGAGCATTGCGGCCTTGCAGGCCGGGACAACGCGGCGCGCGGTGTGGCTGATCTATCTGCCGTTGATCGTGCCGCAGATCGCCTTTGTGCCGGGGCTGGCCACGCTGGCGCTGGTTCTGGGGCTTGATGGCACAAAGCTGGCAGTGATGGCCGTGCATCTGATCTTCGTGTTGCCTTATGTGTATCTGGCGCTGGCCGACCCGTGGCGGGCATGGGACGCGCGCGCGGGGCTGTCGGCGGCAAGCCTTGGGGCACGGCCATGGCGGGTCTTGTGGGCCGTGCGCCTGCCGATGCTGACACGCGCGCTGTGCGTGGCCTTTGCTGTGGGGTTTGCCACGTCCATCGCGCAATACCTGCCGACACTGCTGATCGGTGCAGGCCGCGTCAGCACAGTGACAACGGAGGCCGTCGCGCTGGCGAGTTCCGCCAACCGGCGGTTGATCGGGGTCTGGGCCGTGGTGCAGATGGCGCTGCCGATGCTGGTTTTCGCCGCCGCCCTCGCCCTGCCCGCCTTGCTTTTCCGACACCGCCAAGGCATGCGGATCGCATGAGCCTGCGTCTGGACAATCTGAGTATCCACAAGGAGGACGCGCCCCTTGTGTCGCTGTCGCGCGAGATTGCGCCCGGCGAGGTTCTGACGATCATGGGCCCGTCTGGCTGCGGAAAATCCACGCTGCTTGCAGCCCTGATCGGTGCTCTGCCGCCTGCGTTCCGTATGCAGGGCCGCGTCTGGCTGGACGGGCGCGAGATCACGGGTCTGCCCACCCATGCGCGGCGACTGGGGATATTGTTTCAGGATGACATCCTGTTCCCGCATCTGTCTGTGGCGGGCAATCTGGGGTTCGGGCTGGCGCGCGGGGTCAAGGACCGCGACCACGCTATTGCGGAGGCGCTGCGTGAAGCGGGGCTGGACGGCATGGGCGCGCGCGATCCGGCAACGCTGTCGGGCGGGCAACGCGCGCGGGTCGCGCTGATGCGCACGCTTCTGGCCGCGCCGCGCGGGCTGTTGCTGGATGAGCCTTTCGCCCGGCTGGACGCTGATCTGCGCGCGCAGATGCGCAGTTTCGTCTTTGAACGCGCCCGCGCGCGCGGCCTGCCTGTCATCCTTGTCACGCATGACCGCGACGACGCACGGGCGGCGGGCGGGGATGTCATCACTGTCGCTGGCGTGCGGCTATGAGTGTGCCGCAAGTGGGGGGCGCTGCCCCCCCCCGCAGCCAAGTGGCTGCGCCCCCCGGAGTATTTGGAGCAAGATGAAACTTAGTTGGTCTTGCGCTTTGGCGTGAAGGGCAAGGGCAGGACAGGAACGCCATCTTCGACAAGGGCCTTGGCGTCCTTGAGATTGGCTTCGCCATAGATCGGGCGGTCTGGAATATCACCCAGATACATGGCGCGGGCCTCAGATGCGAAGCGGTCGCCGACATAGTCTGAATTCGCCTCAACCTCGGCGCGCAATGCGGCAAGTTTGGCGGCCATATCTTCCGGAGCGGGTGCGGGTGCTTTGCGTGCAGGCGACACGGCGGGCGCCATCAGAGCCTTGGACACATCGGCACTGCCGCATTGCGGGCAGGTCACAAGACCGCGCAGCAAAAGGGTGTCAAACGCCTGCCCCGACTGGAACCAGCTTTCAAAGGAATGCCCTTCGGCACAGGAGAGCGAGAATTTGATCATCTTTTTCGGCTGCCTCTAACGTGGCGTCAAGTAAACAGGCGAGAGGTGAATTCAAGTGAAAATATCTTGTTGTCGTGCGACTTGCCGCTAAGTCAGGCTGTAAAGGAGAACATGACCATGTTGCGGATGATCTTCAGTGCAATCCTAGCCTGTCTGGCCCTGCCCGCAAGTGCATTTACCTTCACGGCACTGGATGGCACGCCACTTGCGCTGGACGATTGGCGTGGTCAGCCGGTTCTGGTGGTCAACACGGCATCGCTATGCGGCTTTACGCGGCAATATGGCGATATGCAGGCGCTTTATGAGGAATATGGCCCTCGCGGGTTGGTGGTTCTGGCCGTGCCGTCTGATGATTTCCGGCAGGAATTGTCGAGCAACGAGGAGGTGGCCGATTTCTGCCGCGTGCAGACCGGGCTGACCTTTCCCATCACGCAGATCACATCTGTCCGGGGCGCAGAGGCGCATCCGTTCTACGCCTGGCTGCGCGATCAGCAGGGGCATGTGCCGACATGGAATTTCAACAAGGCACTGATCGGGCCTGATGGTGATTTGCTGGGCTTCTGGGGTTCGAATATCCGGCCCACAGCGCGAGCGATCACCCGGCCCATGCGTGCAGCTTTGCCGTGACACCGGTTTTCATCGGCTCGGAAATCTATCGCGGGTCGAGCTATGGACCTGCGCATCCGCTGCATATTCCGCGTGTGTCGACTGTGATGGACCTGTGCCGCGCACTGGACTGGTTCGCGCCGGGGCAATACCGGACCAGCCCGCGCGCGAAACCCGCAGCGCTGACGGGGTTTCATACCGCAGAGTATATCGCGGCGCTGGAACAGGCTGAAGCTGCGCAAGCTGTGGACGATTCCGCGCGTGTGCGGCATGGCCTGGGCACCACCGCCAATCCAGTTTTCCCTGAGATGTTCCGACGACCTGCCACGGGCGCAGGGGGCGTGATGCTGGCCGCCGAACTGGTGCGCGATGGGGGCGTCGTGCATGTGCCGGGGGGCGGCACGCATCATGCCTTTGCCGACCGGGCGAACGGGTTTTGTTATCTGAATGACCCTGTCCTGTGCCTGCTTGCCTTGCGGCGGTTGGGGCTGTCGCGCATCGCCTATGTCGATATTGACGCGCATCATTGCGACGGGGTGCAGGCAGGTTTGGGGGCGGCAGAGGATATGCTGCTGATCTCGGTCCATGAGGAACGGCGCTGGCCGTTTACGGGCTTGCTGAGTGATAATGGCGGGGGGCGGGCGATCAATCTGCCGGTGCCGCGCGGGTTCAATGACAGCGAAATGCGGGTGGTGCTGCAACGCCTGATCCTGCCCGCGCTGGAGCGGTTCGACCCGCAGGCGGTGGTGCTGCAATGCGGGGCGGATGCCATCGAGGAAGACCCGCTGTCGCGCTTGTCGCTGTCCAATAATGCGCATGTCGCGGTGGCGGTGGCGCTGCGGCAAGTGTCACCACGGCTGATCGTGCTGGGGGGCGGCGGCTATAACCCGTGGTCGGTGGCGCGCTGCTGGACGCGGGTCTGGGGGGCGCTGAACGGGTGGTCCTGGGCGGGGGCGCTGCCAGAGAATGCGCGGGCGGTGCTGTCGGGTCTGTCATGGAACCGCCGCGCGCCGGGACGGATGCCACCTGAAAGGTGGTTTTCGTCGCTGGAAGACGCACCGCGCGAAGGCCTGGTACGAGGTGAGGTGCTTGAGCGGATTGCAGAGTTGAGACCGGTCACGGGATGAAATGCAATGCATTTGAGCGCGAAGACTCCGTCAGGGACAATCACTCATGCGCCCGTATGGTGGGCCCGTTCGCAGCTGCGACAGCGTGTACAGCCCGGCGCCGCTGGCATGTCGGGCGCGCGTGATCCAGCACTGCCGTTGCAGCAGTGAAGGGCAGATTGCGATGCGATCCGGTCATCACCGGGATGCCAGTGACCGTCTGTATATCCGTCGATATCCTGCGGGGCACATGCACCAGATATCCGGCCGCAGCGGCAATGCAATCAACCACATGCCGGGCATCGTATCACCCATGACAGAAACCAGCGTGTCCTGTATCCGTGGATACGCGCGGTTTGGGATCGCGGATCTGGCGCATCAAATCGGCCCGCGGCGCAGGAACAGGGCCATCGCAGCATTTCATGACAATCGTGCACCCGACATAGAGCGCACAGAACAGCACGGAAATGGCGGTGGATGGCAGAATGTCCTCTGCTGGCGTGGTCACGAAGGCGGCGGGATCGGTAGCCAGGAGAGAAGCCATGTCCGCCTGACCTTTATGATGCGCTTCGGCACCTGCAGAGTGGTTGCCCGGATGTCATGCACTCATTCTGGGTTGTCGGAAGGTTTGAGGTCAGAAATGCCGCCGGTATGTCACAAGCTGATTGGCAGTCCCGTTGCAGCGTGACCGGAATGCGGCTGCGCGATATGGCGGCATCAGCGAACCAAGGTGCTTGAACGCGCTTGGCGGTACACTCATGACACCAAGCATCGGTTTAATTCAAGCTGTCGCGTGGCGTAGATCCACCTGTTGCGGCGTGCCTGTTTCGCTCACGCTCCTGTCCAGACGGCAGATCTGGTCTGCGGTCCGGTCGATCAGGACGGGATCGTGGCTAACCAGAGCGATGGCCATGCCGTCTTCATCAGCAAGCTCTGCCAGAAATCCGATAATTTCGGCCTGTGTGATCGGATCAAGGCGAGAGGTCGGCTCGTCGGCAAACAGAAAGCGCGGCCTTGCCAGCATGGCGCGCAACAGCGCAAGGCGCTGAAGCTCGCCGCCAGACACAGCGGCAGGGCGGCGGCGCAAAAGCTCTGGCGCAAGGCGCAGGCGCGCCAGCAGGGCGTCGATCCGGCCTTTGGGGGCTTTGTGCAGATGCGCGACATCGCCGAGGGTCTGGCCGAGGCTGCGTGTTCGCGGGAAGGCCGCAACCGGGTCTTGCCAGAGCTTTTGCAGCGCGGTCGGGGCAAGGTCGCTGGCGCGCCGGACCTCACCTGCTTGTGGCGGCAGCAGGCCCAGAAGCGCGTCGCCAAGGCTCGATTTGCCGCAGCCTGACGGGCCAGTCACGCCAAGGATCTGTCCGGCATGCAAGCTCAGCGATACCCCCCTGACCAGCCGCTGGCCGCCGCGCGATAGGGTCAGATCGCGTGCCTCTACCACTGGTGCGCCTGCGGGCTGTTGCGCGGTCCGGCGGGGCCATGTTTCCGGGTCAGCGGCAATCAGCGCCCGCGTATAGGCGGCCTGCGGGTCTGCCAAAACCTGCGCAGTCGCGCCAGTCTCGACCACCTTGCCCGCGCGCAGCACGATCAGGCGCCCGCCGATCTGCCGGGCCAATGCAAGATCGTGGGTGATGACCACCAGCCCGCCACTTTCCGCCAATGCGACCAGCAACAGCGCGGCCACATCGTCTCGCCGCGCGGCATCAAGGCCCTTGGTCGGCTCATCCGCGATGACAATGGGCGCGCCGCCTGCGCGGGCGGCAGCAATGGCCACGCGCTGCGCCATCCCGCCTGATAACTCATGCGGGTAGTGCCGGAATGCGTGTTCCAACCCAAGCGCGGCAAGGTCGGACATGGCCTGCTCTCGCGCCGCTTGTGCGGGCAGGTCGCGCACCAGCCGGTGCGCCTCGGCCACTTGCGGGCCTGCGCGCATCAGCGGATCAAGCGACAGCCAAGGCTCTTGCGGCAGAACGGCGATCTGTCGCCCCCAGAGCCCCTTGAACGCCGCCCTGTCTTCCGCCCGCAAGTGCTGCGCGCCGATCGTGACCGTTCCGCCCACGCGCAGCCCTTCGGGCAGTGTGCCCATCATCGCTTGCGCAAGCAGGCTCTTGCCAGAGCCTGTCTCGCCCAGGATTACCAGCGGCTCACCGGGAGAGACCTCCAGCGAGACCGGGGCGAGGAGCCGCGTCGCGCCATCGCGGATCGTGATGTCATCGGCGGAAAGTAGTGTCATGTCCGGTGTCCTCCGGCCAGAAGGGTCAGGCCCAGCAGCAGCGCAAAGGTCGCCAGAACCGGGGTGAGCAAGGCCATCGGAGCTTCGCGCCAATAGGGCAGCAACTCGACCATCATCAGCCCCAGTTCCGGTGTCGGCGCGCGCATGCCGACACTGACAAAGCCAAGCGCTGCGATGCCCATGATCGCCGTCGCTGTGCCGAAGGCTGCGGCTGTCAGCATCAGCGGTGCCACTTCGGGCCAAAGATGCGTGCGAAACACATAGGGCCAGCCAAAGCCCAGAAGCCGCGCGGCCTGCACTGCGGGGCCAGCAAGTGTCGCGCGGGCGGTGGCGCGGGTCAGGCGGAAGAACTCGACCCACAGGACCAGTGACAGACCGGCCCAGAACCCCAGCGCAGTGCCGGGCATGATCGCGAGCACGATCAGCACCATCAACAGCCCCGGAAGTGCCAGCAACGCATCGGCCAGCACCACCAGCACCCGCTCGACCCAGCCGCCGCGCAGCGCCGCCAGTGTGCCCAACACCAGCCCCGCCGCGCCCGCTGTCGCAACCGCCGCCAGCGCGATCAGCGGCGAAAGCCGCAGCGCATGGACCAGCCGGTGATAGAGCGAGCGGCCCAGATGGTCATAGCCGAAAGGGGCGGCAGGCTCTGGCCCGGCGAGTGATTTCATCAGTGATTGCGCGAAGGGGCTACCCGGCACAATTACCGGACCGAGGATCGCAAAAGCGGCGATGAGCGTGAGGATTGCAGCCCCGATGATGCGGCCAGATGGCCAGGGGCGCGACAGGGTGGTGGTTGTCATCGTGCCCCTCTCGGATCAATCCGCGCGGCCAGCAGGTCGATCAGCGCGTTCACCAGTACGAAGCCCAGCCCCAGCATCAGGGCTGTGCCCTGCACCATCGGCACGTCGCGGGCAAAAACCGCATGAACCAGCGCGTGACCGATCCCCGGCCAACCGACGTTGGATTCGATCACCACCACGCCTTCGACCAGCAGCACGAATTGCAGCCCCAGATAGGTCAGCAGCGGGACCGAGACATTGCGCAGCCCGTGCCGCCAGAGCACCTGCGCACGCGACAGCCCCTTCCATTCCGCGAAGGCATAGAAGGGCTGTGCTGCGACACTGGCCATGGCATCGCGCGCGATGCGGGCATTCACGGCCGCCAGCCCCAGCGCCAGCGCCAGCGCGGGCAGGATGAAATGGCGCGGCTGGCCGTATCCGGCAGCGGGCAGCCAGCCCATCTGCACCGACAGAACAAGGATCAGGATCAGCGCCATCAGGAATTGCGGCACCGCCTTGAACGCGGCAGAGATGACCAGAAGCGCACGGTCAAACAGACTGCCCGGCCTGAGCCCTGCGAGAATGCCCAGCGGCGGGCCGATCACCAGTGACAGCCCCACCGCCGCCAGCGCAAGCCAGAGCGATGCGCCCAGTTGATGCGCGATCTCGTCGATCACTGGCTGGCCCGACACAAGCGATCGACCGAAATCGAGGCGCAAAAGATCACCCATCCAGCTCAGGAAAGCCGGGAACCAGTGCCCGCCAAGGCCAAGCTCGGCGCGCACGGCTTCGGCTGCGGCGGCATCGACATTGTCATAGCCGTAGCGCCCTGCCGCGATGCGCCATGCCGCGTCACCGGGCAGGCTGCGCATCATCGCGAATGTGGCCGCCCCCACCAACAGCGCCACTGTCACCGCCTGCGCAAGGCGCGAGATCACGATGTTCATGGCGCCAAACGCAGGCCCGGCAGCCCGAAGCTGCGCTCCCACGGATCAATGACAACGCCGTCCAGCCCTGCACGCGCGGCGAGCGTCTGCTGATACCAGGCAATCGGGATCACGGGCAGTTCTGCCTGCAGGATGGCCGTGATCCGTGCGCGGTCCTCGGTACTACCTTCACCACGCGCCAACGCTTGCGCAAGGGCTACGATTTCGGCATTCTCCCAGCCCATCGCGCCCCAATCCCCGACGGGTGCGTAATCCGACAAGATCGTGCCAATCGGATCAGGGACCAGCGCGAAATTGCGCGCCAGAAGCCCAAGCTCCAGCGTGCCCGCCTGATGGCCTGCGGGGATTTCCGAGGAATTGGTGGAATTGATCGTCAGATCGACCCCGACCTCGCGGAATTGCTGTTCCAGCACAGCCGCGACCAGCGGCAATTCGGGCCGGTCCGGGTAAGTCGTCAATGTCAGCGCGAAACGCGCGCCGTCGCGGGTCAGGATACCATCCGCGCCGGGTGTCCAACCCAGTTCCCCCAGCAGCGCGCGTGCGGCTTCCGGGTCATAGCTCAGCGGGGGCAGCGTCGCGTCATGCCAGTCGCCCATCGCAGGCGGGAAGAGTTGATCCGCCCCTTCGGGGTAGCGCAGCACGGCTTGCGCCAGCCCGGCGCGGTCAATCGCAAGGCTCAGCGCCCGCCGCGCCTCGGCGCTGTCGAGCAGGGGATGGGCGGCATTGACCTTCAGCAGCAACGCGCGCGGGATGGCGACCGAATGCACGCTCACCGCATCCGAGCGCGACAGCCGCGTTACCGTCGCCGGGTCTAGGTTGAAGACAAAATCCGCATCCCCCGATTCCGCCATCAGCGCCCGTGTCTCGGCGCGGCTGACAGCCGTGTAGCTGACATCAGCGGCATGCGGAGCATCGCCCCAATAGCCCTCAAACGCTGTGGCCCGCAGTGACAGCGGCGGGGCCAATTCGGTCAACCGATAAGGGCCAGTGCCGATCACGGCCACCGCCTGCCCATCCACGCCATAGGCCGCAGGGGCCAGAATTTGCCCGCGCGCTTCCGCCAGAAAGGCCGGAAGGGCTGCGCGCGGCTCGGTCAGGGTGATGACGATGGCCCCCTCCTCGGATGTAATCGCAGCTATGGGCAGGCCCGCCAGCGGACCGGGCTTGGCGCGGGCAATCTCCAGCGCGTTGACCACGGCGTCAGGCGTCATGGGCGTGTCGTCATGGAACATCACCCCGTCGCGGAGGGTGAAGCGCCATGTCAGCCCATCTTCCGACGCGCTCCATTCTGTCGCCAGCGCCGGGAGCAAGCGCCCCTCAGGGTCGGCATCGACAAGCGTTTCGACAATGCCCATCCGCAAGAAGATATGGCCTGTTGTCGACGGTTCGGGCGACTGGATTTCAAAGGGGGCGGCGACATCAATCCGCGTCTGCGCAACTGCGGGAAAAGCGAGGCACAGGCCGACGAGGGCCGCCGCGAAGACATTCTGCGATAGGGGCATGGAGGGGCATCTCTTGGGTTTGAGTTGAGCAAAGCGGCCGCAACGTCAGCGCATCCGGCCCAGCTTTGTTTGTTATGTTATTACATAAAAGGGCGCAATGAGTACTTCCGTCTGTATCGCGCGCAACCTGTATCCAACCCGCTATTATCGCAGGTTGGATGCTTTTCAAGGCAGTGCAGGCACGCTCTGCCTGCCCCATGATCAACTCGCCAGCAAAATTAGACTGTCGGCGACGGCCTCGGTTGCGAAAGGCAGAAGATCGGGATCGCCTGATCCTGCGAGCGCGGCCTCGATGCCCTGGGCTTCACCGGGGGCCAGAGTCAGCACCGCTTCCGCCGCAGCCAGCCACAGCCCGCGCGCCTGCATGACGGCGACCAGACGCTCCGCGTCGTCACTGGCCTCCTGCGCGTCCTGCAACGCCGCATGGAAGAGGCGCAACGACCCTTCATGTAACAGCCGGTCGACCACAGCCGCCTCGTCTTCGGCCCAGCGTTCTTCCAGCAGATGCGGTTGCCCTTCGGCCAGCGCAGTGTAGAGCGCGGCATTGACTTCTGCACCCTCCGGGATGGCCTCGAGTGCGGCATGGACCGAATGCTGCCCCTCTGGCCCCCAGTGGAAAGCAAAGATCTCGTTCCAGTTCTTTGGGCTGCCATTGGTCAGCGCCCAGTTCGGCTCTGCCGCCAATGCCTTGCGTTCAGACATGGCCAGTTCGAACCGCGTCCAGTTGATGATCGTGGCCAGTGTCGCGGCCTCGACAAAGGCGATGCGCGCCTCATCGGCAAGCTGGTAGAACGCGCCGGTCCCTGCAAGCGCCGAATAGACCGGCCCCACGGCAAAGCTGGGATCGTCCCAATGCGCAACCGAAAGCGGCACGACGGCAGGCATCGCGCCGTTGTAATTATCGGCGAAGCGGCCCAGCGAATGGGTCATGTTGCGCCACGGAAAATGCCTCCCCCAAGTGTAGACGGTCAGCGCTTCAGCCCAGTCTGGACTGTCGGCGCTGAGCGCAGTCAGCATATCGCCGCGATCCTGCGGCAGACCGTTATGCGGGCGCACATCAGAAGCTGTGACAAAGCCGCCATGTGACAATTGCCAGTCTTCCAGGCCCTCTGAAACGGCGGGGGTGGACAGGCCCATCAGCGACAGGCCAAGCGTGGCGACAAGAAGAGTTGATTTGCGCATGTGTTCGCTCCGTGCGTTGCAAATGACTTGGCTGGCACGAAGCTGGCGGTTTGTGGGGCTGCGGTGTGTGGTCAAGCAGCCATTGTCCGAAAATCGGGGGTTTACATTTCCAAGTGATTTTGTCAGGTTTGATTTACCCAGTCAAGCTGTGTTGCGCTCAACCCAGACGACCCGGCAACCACCCTCAGTCCGGAGTTGCCGATGCGAGAGCCGTCCCATGCTTTTCTGATCAATCTTCTATCTGCACATGAGAGTGCTGCCGCCCATGGTTGTGGGTTGGAGCCGCAGCTTCTGGAAATGCTGATGGATCGTCACTCGGTTCCGGTTGGTGCGGTTGGCCTTGACCAAAGGATACGGTCGGACGGGCCTGTGCAGGCTGCCCCCGAAGGCTGGCCGCGTATCAGCTTTTCCAAGGGCGCAACGGAAGGCCATGCAAATGTCCGGCGTTAACCCACAGCGTCCGTCCGCAAAAGGCATTAATGCCAAGGGGCGCAGTGCACAGGGCAGTGCGGCCCCGCATTGGTCCGACCTGCATGGAGCACAGAACCATCACGCCGGCACAATGCGCCATGGCCAGCCCGACGAGGTGCATCTGGACAGCCTGATCCTTGACCCGTTTGGACGCCTGACGCTGGCGCTGATGCGGTTTCATTTCCAGACCTTCGCCGCGCCCGAGACACATGGCTGGCTGCTGGCGTTGCGTTGCGCAACCGCCCATGTCGGGCCGCGCGCGGCAGGGCCACTTTGCTATGATATCGCGACATTGGTGCAGACTTTGCGATCAAGCCGGAGCACGGCCTTCAGGTTCAATTCCGAAGGCTGCGCGTGCTGCCGGGTCTGGCTGACCACGGAAGAACGGCAGATGATGGAACTTGTCCAGGCCTTGCGGCAGGGCCGCACAGGCCGGGCGCGTGCCGTTGTGCAGATGCTCTGCGAGGGCGCGCAGGGCGAACAGTTGATCGCGGCCACCGAGCAGTATCTGCACCAGCATGCGCCACAGCCTACGTCGAATCCGGGCATGTAATGCTGGCACAGTCCCGGTTGCGGCCATGTAAACGCCGTCTGATCTGCAGCAATGGGCGGCGCTGCGCGTGAGGTCGGCAAATGTTCAAGCGACGGTCTGAAACCCGCGCTGCGATGTTCAGAAGGGCAGCACCAAGGGCACCAGAAGCACACTCGCCGCCATGCAGATCAGCGCGAAAGGCACGCCGATGCGCAGGAAATCGACGAAGCGGTAGTTGCCCGGCCCCACGACCAGCGTATTCACCGGCGAGGAGACGGGGGTCATGAAGGCAGCCGAGGCCGCCAGCGCGACCGTCATCGCAAAAGGATAAGGCGAGGCGTCCAGCGCGTGGGCGACGGCCAGCGCAACGGGGGCCATCAGAACAGCCGTTGCGGTGTTGGAGATGAACAGGCTGAGTGCCGCAGTCGCCGCGAAGATCGCGGCCAGCACCAGCCGGGGCGAGGCACCATCCAGCGCGCCGAGCAGCGCCTGTGCCGCGATCTCAACCCCGCCGGTGCGTTGCAGCGCCAGCGAAAACGGCAGCATGCCCACGATCAGGATCAGGCTCTGCCAATGGATCGAGCGATACGCGCCGCCCATGTCGATGCAGCGAAACAGCCCCAAGAGCAGGCAGCCGAACAGCGCCGCCTGCACATTCGGCACGATCCCCCAGACCATCAGCACCACCACCAGCGCCAGCACGCCGATGGCCAGCGGCGCGCGGTGGCGGGCGGGGACGGCCTCGTCAGCCTCGGCTGGCAGGTCGAGCAGGATCAGATCACGGCGTTCATCTGCCAGTTTGCGGATCGCGCGCCAGGGACCGACGGTCAGCAGCGTGTCGCCCGCGCGCAGCGGCTCGTCGATCACGCTGTCGGACACGGGTTTCGTGCCGTGCTTCATGCCGATCACGGACAGATCATAGGTGCTGCGGAACCTGGCCTGCGTGACGGTCCTGCCGATCAGGCGCGAGGTCGGCGGCACGATGATCTGCGCCATGCCGATTTCCTGCGCCGTGTCGGTGAACCACTGGCCCGAAACCGGCAGCGTGATCAGGTCATGGGCCTGTGCGAAACTGTCCAGATCGAAATCTGACGCGCCATTCGTGCGCTGATCAATCAGCAGGATGTCACCTGGCTCCAGCACAGTTTCGGCGCGTGGATGGATCAGCTTACGGCGAAACCGGCTGCCGCGTTCGATGGCGACGATATTGAGCCCGGCACTGGCGCGCAGATCCAGCGTGTCCAGCCGCTTGCCGGTAAGGGGCGAGCCGGGCCGCAACCGCAGCCGGTGTTCGCGCCCGGCCAGATCGTAATCTGCAACCCAACCTGTCAGCGCGGCGCGTTCGGGCATTTCGGGTGCGGGTCCGGGGGCCAGGAAGCGGCGTGCGACCAGCATGTAGAGGATCGCCAGCACCAGGATCGGCACGCCGAAAGGGGTGAAGGCGAAAAAGCTGAACCCCTCATGCCCCTGCCGCATCAGTTCGGAATGCACCACCAGATTGGGCGCAGTGGCGACCAGCGTCATCATCCCGCTGATCAGCGCGGCCATCGAGAGCGGCATCATCAGCC
>SKGU01000075.1 GCA_007117255.1 Natronohydrobacter sp.
CTGCCTCCTGCATGGGCTTCATATAGGCGCAATTCTTCAGAAAACACCAGTGCGGGTGTGAAAATGCAGCACCTTTGCGACAGAAAGGACTTGCCATGAGCGATCCGAAACAACGTTGGGCTGAAGCTGCGGCCAAAGAGCTGCGCGCGCGCCCCATTGAAAGCCTGACATGGAACACCTTGGAGGGCATTCCAGTCCAGCCGCTTTACACGCAAGCCGATATCGAAGGCTTGCCACATCTGGGCACGATCCCTGGTGAAGCGCCCTACACACGCGGGGTGAAGGCCACGATGTATGCAGGCCGCCCCTGGACAATCCGTCAATATGCCGGGTTTTCCACCGCTGAAGCCTCTAACGCCTTTTACCGCAAGGCGCTGGCGGCAGGTCAGCAGGGCGTGTCGGTCGCCTTCGACCTGGCCACCCATCGCGGTTATGACAGTGACCATCCGCGCGTTGAGGGCGATGTCGGCAAGGCCGGTGTGGCGATTGACTCGGTCGAGGACATGAAGATCCTTTTCGACGGTATCCCGTTGGACAAGGTCAGCGTGTCGATGACCATGAACGGTGCGGTGATTCCGATTCTGGCAAATTTCATCGTGACGGGCGAAGAACAGGGCGTGGACCGCAAATTGCTGTCTGGCACCATTCAGAATGACATTCTGAAGGAGTTCATGGTTCGCAACACTTATATCTTCCCGCCTGAACCCTCTATGCGGATCATCGCGGATATCATCGAATACACGTCGAATGAGATGCCGAAGTTCAATTCGATCTCGATTTCGGGCTATCACATGCAGGAAGCCGGGGCCAATCTGGTGCAGGAGCTTGGCTTCACCCTGGCTGACGGGCGCGAATATGTGCGCGCCGCGATCCATCGCGGCATGGATGTGGACCGTTTCGCCGGGCGATTGTCCTTCTTCTTTGCAATCGGCACCAACTTTTTCATGGAAATCGCCAAGCTGCGCGCGGCGCGGCTGCTGTGGTCGCGGGTGATGGAAGAATTCAACCCCAAAGACCCGAAATCCAGCATGCTACGCACGCATTGCCAGACCTCTGGCGTGTCCTTGCAGGAACAAGATCCTTATAACAACGTCATCCGCACCGCCTATGAAGCGATGAGCGCTGTGCTGGGCGGCACGCAATCGCTGCACACCAATGCGCTGGATGAGGCGATTGCGCTTCCGACGGAATTCAGTGCCCGCATCGCGCGCAATACGCAGCTTGTCTTGCAAGAGGAAACTGGCGTCACCAAGGTCGTCGATCCGTTGGCGGGCAGCTATTACATTGAGAAGCTGACCCATGATCTGGCGGAGGCCGCATGGGCGTTGATGCAAGAGGTCGAAGAGATGGGCGGCATGACCAAGGCCGTGGCCTCTGGTATGCCCAAGCTGCGCATCGAGGAAACCGCTGCCCGGCGTCAGGCCATGATCGACCGGGGCGAGGAAGTCATCGTCGGCGTCAACAAATACCGCAAGGAAGTCGAGGATCCGATCGATATTCTGGATATCGACAATATGGCCGTGCGTGACAGCCAGATCGCGCGGCTGGAGCGGATGCGCGCCACGCGCGATCAGTCTGCCTGCGATGCGGCACTAGCCGAACTCACCCGCCGCGCGGCGGAGGGTGGCAATCTTCTGGAAGCTGCTGTGGATGCAGCGCGCGCGCGCGCGTCAGTCGGAGAAATCAGCATGGCTATGGAAAAAATCTTTGGGCGCCACCGCGCCGAGGTCAAGACCCTGGCGGGTGTCTATGGTGCTGCCTATGAGGGCGATGACGGCTTCGCCGCGATTCAGGCGGATGTCGAGCGCTTCGCCGAAGAAGAGGGCCGCCGCCCGCGTATGCTGGTCGTCAAGATGGGGCAGGACGGGCATGATCGCGGTGCCAAGGTGATTGCCACCGCATTTGCTGATATCGGCTTTGACGTGGATGTGGGGCCACTGTTCCAGACCCCGGAAGAGGCCGCACAGGATGCCATCGATAATGACGTGCATATCATTGGCATTTCAAGCCAGGCTGCAGGTCACAAGACCCTTGCACCGAAGCTGGTGCAGGCGCTGAAAGATCAGGGCGCAGAGGATATTCTGGTCATCTGTGGTGGTGTGATCCCGCAGCAGGATTACCAGTTCCTGTATGATGCCGGGGTGAAAGCGATTTTCGGGCCAGGCACGAATATTCCCGATGCCGCCAAGAAAATCCTCGATCTGGTGCGCTCGGCGCGCGGGCTGAAGGCCGCAGAATAGGTTGAAAGGGCGGGGTTTGTCCCCGCCCTTTGTCATTTATGCGTAAGATTCGGTTGTCCGACCCAGTTTCGCGTCAATGGACCAAGCACCGGCACCGGTCACCCAAAGCGCAAGATAGCCACCGGCCAGACCGATGTTTTTCAGTAGCTGGGTTGTCTGCATCTGGTCAGCCAGATCGAAATGGTAAAGAAAGCCAGAAGCGACACAGAAGGCTGCCAGCGCAAGGGCTGCGATGCGCGTCTGAAAGCCCGCGATCAGCGCCAGACCGCCAAGGATTTCGAAAAGCACGACCGGCCATGCCAATGCTGCCGGGATGCCGCCGGTGGCCATGTATGCGCCGAACCCTTCGACATTGCCAAGTTTGCCAAGCCCCGCGACGAGGAACAAAAGCCCCAGCGCGATCCGCGCGATCAGAAGAAGTGATGTATTGGTCATTGAAGGTGTATCCCTTGTTTGCGTGATAGCCAGGATATAGAGCGCGCAATCGGGCCTGCGCCATCCCACAGGCGATCACAGGATCTGTGCGCAGATGCAAAGCAGGGTGCGTGGGAACCACGCACCCTACAGTGGCGCCGTGCGCGCGTCGTCTCTGGGACCTCAGCTTTGGCCGGATTGCGCTTTCTTCGTCCAGCGTCCGGAGTCTTCGGACCAGTATTCCGCCAGAACACCTGCGGCAGTCATTGTTTTCCACTGGCTTCGTGCCTCGGCCATCGCGGCCTCGTCCTGCCCGTCAAACAGCACCCAGAGCCGCTCCAGCCCTTCAACCTCGGCGGGATCTACCGGCGCGCGGTCGATCGCCATGATGCAAACCGGGTCATTCGTAGCCTGCACTTGGGTTGTCAGCAAAATCGGTTGATCCGCATCATGTGGGCCACCAGCCAGCCCATGCGGCAGGAACTCCGCCTTGTTCTCGGTCCAAAGATGCAGATCCAGACGTTCCAGAACCGCAACGTCGCGCCCGCGCACGGCAACGCGCCAGCCCTGTTCTGCCGCGCGTGCCAATATGATGCGTGCGGTCACTTCCATCGGACTATGCGTCAGGTGGTAGAACATGGCCTTGCCCATCAGCCTAGCCCTGCTCGAACCGCGCGCGGATCAATGCATCCAGCGCCAGAACGCCCCAGCCCGACGCCCCTTTGGGCGCATGCGCGCTGTCGGACTTGGTGAGCGCCACGCCCGCGATATCCAGATGCATCCAAGGCATGCCCGGCTTGATGAAGCACTGCAGGAATTGCGCCGCTGTGATCGAGCCTGCGGGCCGCCCGCCCGTATTCTTGATATCAGCAATGCGCGATTTGATCTGCGCGTCATAGGCCGGGTCCAGCGGCATGCGCCACGCACCTTCGCCCACATCACCTGCCGCTTTCAGAAAGGCTGCGCATAATGCGTCATCATTTGAAAACACGCCGGCTTTTTCATGCCCCAGCGCGATGATGATCGCGCCTGTCAGCGTGGCCAGATCAATCACAGCAGCGGGTTTGAGCCGATCTTGTGCATACCAGAGCACATCGGCCAGCACCATGCGCCCTTCGGCGTCGGTGTTGATCACTTCGATCATGTCGCCCTTCATGGATTTGACCACATCGCCGGGGCGCTGCGCGCGCGCGTCAGGCATGTTCTCCACAAGCCCGACCAAGCCCACGACATGGGCCTTTGCCTTGCGCTCGGCCAGTGCCTGCATCAAGCCTACGGTGACGGCCGCGCCACCCATATCCATGGTCATGTCTTCCATGCCCGCGCCCGGTTTCAGGGAAATCCCGCCTGTGTCGAACATCACCCCCTTGCCGACCACGGCGAGTGGTGGCCCGTCAGCCCCTTGCCAGTGCAGGATCGCGACTTTTGACGGGCTGTCTGACCCCTGGCCCACGGCGAGCAGGGCGCGCATGCCGAGGGCTTCAAGATCAGGCTCGTCCAGTATCTCGATCTTCAGGCCCGATGCTGCCAGCTCTTCGATCTGTTCAGCAAATGTTGTGGTGGTCAGCACATTTGCCGGGGCGTTGACCAGATCACGGGTCAGATGCACAGCGCGGGCCATCGCTGTCGCGTCCTGTAACTGCGTTGCCGCGGCCTCAGGCGATTTGACCATTACGGTATAGGGGCCGAATTCGGGTTTGGGGGCCGATTTCTGCGCTTCGTACTGATAGGCGCGCAGAAGTGCCGCGCGCATCATCTCGCCCAAAGGCAGGGTATTGGCGCAGATCAGCGTCGGCTCTCGACCCTGGGCTTTACCGATGGTTAGACCTGCGCGCCGTAGCGCGTCTTGGGTGACCCGCTTGGGCATGCGGATGATTTGCACGGCATCGGCGGCGAGGCCCGTTGGAAAAGCAAGGCTCACGCCTTCGCCGGGCTTCAGCTTGTCGAATGCGTCACTGCTGACTGCGCGCACCAATGCGCCACGCATTGCCTTATCGACCTGTCGCGTGATGCGCGGCAAAGGGGCATCCGTTTCGGCGAACAAAACCACGCGCCCTGCGTGCTTCAAAATCGCGTCAATCGAGATTTCGCAGGTTTCAACTGTCAATTGGGCGGACATCGGGCCTCCGGTTCTTGGATTCGTACCAGAGACCTAGCGCGCCTGCGCGGCCTTGACCATGACATAGTCGGCCGCGCCTTGCCTGCGCGTCAGAAGCGCAGGTTGAAATGCCGCGTCAGCCCGATCTGGGCGCTGAACTGATTCCGGCTGCCCTGTTGCACGATGGGCGAACGTGCGGCATCGCCGCGCAAGCGATCATAGCGCAGGGTGCCGGTAATGCCCCAATCATCGTTCAGGGGCTGGTAAGCGCCGGCTTCAAGCCCGATGGAATGAAATCCACCTGACGGAGTGTATCGAGTCAGGTTTGCGTTCCCCGCCAATGTGGCCGCAACTTCTTCCGCGGCAGTGATCCCGAAATAGGTTCGTGCAAATCGTGAATTACCAAACTCAGCGCGTGGGCCGGCATGCAGGACCAAACCGCTATCGTCGCGATAGATCAGGTTGGCGCCAACTTTACCGGCGACGGCTTTGTGACCGATGACGCCATAGCGCAAATCTGCATAGACCTGCCAGAATTCCGTCGTGTGATGCAGGCCGATGCCCGCTTCTACCGACGCTTTGACATCATTCAATCCCGCCAGTTCATCCTTGCCGCTACGCTTTGGAATGAACCGGAAAGCACCGCGAACGCCGGTACCGGGGGCGAACAGGACGGGGCCATCAGTGTTGCCAAGCTCAAAGCCACCAAACCGCAATCCGCCTGATGCGAAGCTGACGGAAGGGCCAAGGCTGTAGCTGTCAGAACCGAAATACTTAGGCGTGACCTGCGCGCCACCAGTCAGCGAGAAAGACAGGGCGCGGTCCTGTGCCTGTGCGGGGAGGGCAATTGCGCAAAGCGCGAGTGTGGTTGCAAGGGTCGCAGCACGAATGTTACTCATTTCACCATTCCTCGGTTCGTTTGACAGGGCATCCTGTCGGGTTCGGGGTACACATAGGGGCTTGTGCGGCAGGTTCCATAGGATGATGCAGGGTCATTGAACTACGCGTAGACCTGTTGTGTTAATGTGACGTTTCTATGCGCGAAGATGGTCTGACGGGAGGATGACTTGAGATTTACCGTGGCAATCGATGGTCCGGCCGCTGCCGGAAAAGGCACGATCAGTCGGGCCGTCGCTGCGCGATTCGGTTTTGCGCATCTCGATACGGGGTTGCTGTATCGTGCCGTCGGCATGAAGGGCGGCGATGCGGTCGCTGCGGCGCGCGCGTTGAATGCCGATGATCTTGCACGCGATGATCTGCGCAGCCTTGCCGCTGGCGAGGCGGCCAGTCGCGTGGCGGTATTGCCGGATGTGCGCACCGCGCTTGTTGCCTTTCAGCGGGATTTTGCACAGCGCGAGGGCGGCGCGGTGCTGGATGGGCGCGATATCGGCACGGTGATCTGCCCCAAGGCGGATGTGAAGCTGTTCGTCACTGCCAGCCCGGAATGCCGCGCAATGCGCCGATTCACCGAACTGGGCGAGGGCAGGTTCGAGGATGTGCTTGAACAGGTGCGTATCCGGGATGCACGCGACATGGGACGCGCAGATGCGCCGCTGCGCGCGGCAGATGATGCCGTGACGCTGGACACGACGGATCTCAGCATCGAGGACGCCGTTGCGCGGGCCTGCGACATCATTTCCGCGCGGTTGCAGGCAGCTTAGCGTCCGCGATACGGCTCGACATATTGCAGCGCCATGTCCCATGGAAAGAAAATCCATGTATCCTGGGACACTTCGGTAATGAAGCTGTCGACCATGTCGCGGCCCATGGGCTTGGCATAGACAGTGGCGAAATGGGCTTTGGGATACATCTTGCGCACCAACTCCAGCGTCTTGCCGGTATCGACCAGATCATCGATGATCAGCACGCCTTCGCCATCTTCCCCCATGATCGCGGGTTGCGGGGCCTTGAGAACCTTGGCGTCGGTCTGTTCCTGCCAGTCATAGGATTTCACGCTGATCGTATCGACCACGCGGATATCGAGTTCGCGCGCGATGATCATGGCAGGTGCCAGCCCGCCGCGCGTGATTGCGACGACCGCATGCCACTGGCCGCCATCGGGGCCTTGCTTGTCCAGCCGCCAGGCCAGCGCGCGGCTGTCGCGGTGGATCTGATCCCAGCTGATGTGGAAACCTTTTTCATGGGGCAGGCGGTCGGTCATGGTCTTGCCTTTCAGGTGGCCACGATCTTGACGCCCAAAGCCGCAAGGCCTGCGCCGAAGATCCGGTCAATCACGGTTTTCAGAGAAATATACCGCGCACGGGTTTGGTTCAGAGAAAAGATGCGAGCAACAGCAGTGTTCCAGAGGGATTCGTTCAGAAACACAACGAGCAGTAGGGCCATCAGCACCCATAACGGTGTCGTCGCGGGCACAGTGCCCAGAAAGATCGCGGCGAACATCACGGCAGGTTTGGGATTGGCCAGTTGTGTGAACAATCCCAGCCTGAAGGCAGAAGCCGCAGAGCGCGGCAAAGCCGGAGTGGCGCTCAGGTCCAGTGGTTCGCGGGCAGAGCGCCAGAGAGACCAGCCCAGCCAGCACAGATACCCCGCGCCCGCGATCTTGAGCGCCCAGAGCAGCGCCGGTGCGACTGCGAAAAGCACACCCAGCCCGAACAGCGCCGCGCTGGCCCAGATCGCGCCGCCCAACCCGATCCCTGCGGCCAGCCAAGCGCCTGTCCGAAACCCTTCGGTCAAGCCAGTGCGCGCGGCCATCAGCACAGCCGGGCCGGGACTGATCGCGGCCATCAGCGACAATCCTGCAAATGCAAGGAATGCCGCCAGCGTCATCAATGGGCGTCCTTCTTGCCGGTCACCACGTCAATATCGGGCGCGTCCACGGCCTTCATGCCAACGACATGATAGCCTGCATCGACATGCAGGTTCTCGCCCGTGGTGCCAGAGCCAAGATCCGACAGCAGATAGAGTGCAGCCTTGCCGACCTCTTCCTGCGTCACATTGCGGCGCAGGGGTGAATTCAGTTCGTTCCATTTCATGATATAGCGGAAATCGCCGATGCCCGAAGCTGCCAGCGTCTTGATTGGCCCGGCGCTGATTGCATTGCAGCGGATGCCGTCTTTTCCCAAATCTTCGGCGATATACTTGACCGACGCTTCCAGCGCGGCCTTGGCTATCCCCATGACGTTGTAATGCGGCATGACCTGTTCTGCGCCGTAATAGGTCATTGTCAGCAGTGATCCGCCGTTGGGCATCAGCCTTGCTGCGCGCTGGCATACTGCGGTAAACGAATAGACCGAAATATCCATCGTCATGGCGAAGTTGTCGCGCGATGTGTCGACATAGCGGCCACGCAATTCGCTTTTGTCCGAGAATCCGATGGCATGAACCACGAAATCGATGCTGCCCCAAAGCGTTTCAAGATCAGCGAAAAGCTGATCAAGCGACTCCATATCGGCCACATCACATTCAAAGACCTGCGGTGTGCCCAATTTTTCAGCAAGGGGCAGAACGCGTTTCTTCAGCGCTTCACCTTGATATGAGAAAGCCAGCTCCGCGCCATGATCGGCGAGGGCCTTTGCGATACCCCATGCAATCGATTTGTCATTCGCAAGCCCCATAATCAGCCCGCGTTTGCCACTCATCAACCCTGTCATTTTTTGCCTGCCCACTGGAAAAGAGTTCTGTGTGTTCTAAGCTAATCGCATCAGTGTCGCAAGCTGAGGAAATAGCAGAACAACACGGGTCAAAGCTGCGTTGGCAAGAGAATTTGCACTTTGCGAAGATGCGTACTTGCGTGTGGCTTCAGATTTGTTAACAAATACACGAAGATTTGTGATTTTGGAATTTCGGGAGGTGACAGAAGATCTGGCTTCGGGCTCTGTGCACCTTTCGGAATTGTCTGGAGGACGCTTGGACGAACGAACTGGTATCTTCGCGGGCTCTGATCCTTTCCAGATCGCCCGGCGCTGGCTGTCCGAAGCCGAACTGACGGAGCCGAATGATCCCAATGCCATCGCATTGTCCACTGTCGATGCGGAAGGCATGCCGAATGCGCGCATGGTGCTGCTCAAGGAGATCGGCGCGGATCGTTTTGTTTTCTACACAAATTACGATAGCGCCAAAGGGCAGGAAATCAGCGGAAGCGGCAAGGCTGCCTTCGTGATGCATTGGAAAACGCTGCGTCGGCAAATCCGCGTCAGGGGGGCTGTTTCCAAGGTTGACGGGCCTGAGGCGGATGCGTATTACGCCTCGCGATCCCTCAAGAGCCGGTTGGGGGCTTGGGCGTCACAGCAGTCGAAACCTCTTGGTTCGCGGGCTGAACTGATGGCGGAAGTTGCACGACAGACAGCGCGACACGGCACCAATCCGCCGCGTCCGCCGTTCTGGGGGGGCTTCGCGATCAGCCCCGTGGAAGTGGAATTTTGGGCGGATGGTGCGTTTCGTTTGCACGACCGCTTTCGCTGGCGTAAGTCAGCGTGTGATCAAAGCTGGAATGTCAACAGGTTGTCACCGTAACATGAGGCGCTCCGGCTTTTCGTATGTTTGTGCTCGTGGTGTAGTCCTAAAAATAGTGTGCCGCCTTGAAATGGCAGGCGCGAAAATGAGCGAGACGTGATTCATGACTTCGGATGAAACACCCGCGAGGGAATTGGCGGGCGTGGTAAAATGGTTCGATCCGGCGAAAGGCTTCGGCTTTATCGTCGCGGAAGGTATCGACACGGATATCTTGTTGCATGCCAATGCGCTGCGAAATTTTGGACTGAGTTCTGTCTGTGACGGTGCGCGGATCAGGATCACGTTGCAGAAAACCCCGCGCGGTTATCAGGCGCTTGAGGTGCTCGAAGTCCTGCCGCCCGAAGACGAGGCGGGCAGAACCGCGGATCTTGTCGATAGCACGGGCATGGAGATCGATAAATCCATCGAACTGGAGCCAGCCCGTGTGAAATGGTTCGACAAGGTCAAGGGTTTCGGCTTCGCAAATGTCTTTGGCAAGCCTGATGATGTGTTTGTGCATATGGAGACGTTGCGGCGCTCCGGGCTGGCGGAATTGCAGGCAGGTGAAGCTATTGCCGTGCGTGTGACCGATGGCGAACGGGGCCGCATGGCCGTTTCGATTGAACCTTGGGAGTCCGGGCTTGTGGTGGAACAAGGGGCTGCTGCGTCGGGACAACCGGAATGAAACTGACTTTGCGCGCATGCCTTGGCTTGCTGATGGTGCTTTGGGCCAGCGTAGCGCAGGCCATGTGCAGCGAGACGACAGTTGATCTGCGCGGCGAATGGGGGCAGGCGCGCTTTTCCGTGGAAATTGCCGATACGGATGAAACACGGGCTATGGGGCTGATGCATCGCGAGCGTATGGCGCGCTCAGCGGGGATGTTGTTCATTTATGACCGTCCGACAGCCCCTTCATTCTGGATGCGCAATACACTGATTGCGCTGGATATGATCTTCGTCGATCCCACTGGCCGCGTCAGCCATATTCACCACAATGCGATACCCTTGGACGAAACGCCCATTCCAGGTGGCGAAAACGTATTGATGGTTCTGGAAATCAACGGAGGACTGGCGCGCGCGCTGGGCCTGAACGTTGGCAGTGAGATGCGTCATCCGCGACTTTCGCAGGACAGCGCGGTCTGGCCTTGCGCCCAAGAATAAGATTTCTGCAGATTGCGTCGATTCGTCCTTTTCTCGACCGAACAACATCGCTAAAGAGCACCCAGTCGGGGCGTGGCGCAGCTTGGTAGCGCGACGGTTTTGGGTACCGTAGGTCGTAGGTTCGAATCCTATCGCCCCGACCACTTTCAATACTCGGTTTGCTTTAGACGCCCAGTCTGACAGTGCAGGGCGTCACGAGCGCGTGTCAGCAACATATGTCGCAGCGATCAGCCCGCGCAGTGCATTGCCGACCCATAGCGCCACAGTTCCCAACTCTTCGGCCATCAGTATGTCTTCGGGGCAATTCATCTCGGCGCGCAGAACGCCCGGCAATAGCCCGCAGGCCAGGGGCGGGGTGCGCAAACCATCACCCCGGTCGAAAAAGACCGTTGTGATGGTGCCGTCACAGACTTCACCGCGTTCATTGAGAAAGATCAGCTCGTCAAGCCCATCAGGCAGATTGGCACGCGCGCTGTCATAGACTGCACGGCGGGTGGATTTGACGCGCAACCAAGGATCGTCCGAGCGCAACCTTGCCGCCGCCAGCCCGACGCGCCAGAGTGTGGCCTTTGGCGGCATGTTCGCTGTCGTCACACTGATCTGAGCATCCTTGTCCAGTGTCAGGCGCAAGCGTGCAGGATGGGGGGGGGCGTCAAATTGCACGGGCGGGCAGTGCCAGCCCAGCGCAACCGCTCCCGCACGCAGCCGCGCCAGATGCAGTGCTGCACGCGGAGCGGCTGAGCCATCCCAATAGACAGTTTCGATCAGTCGCAGGTCGGGGTCGTCAGCGCCTGCGCGTAGCGGGTTTTCCACAAGGCTTCCTCCCATTCACCACTGGCGGTGCTGTCCTGGACGACACCACCGCCCACATTTGCCAGTATTCGCCCTGACGCCAGCATCTGCAAGCTGCGGATTGCCACCGACCAGCAATGATCGCCCGCCGGGCTAGCCCAGCCAATTGCGCCGCAATAGGCCCCGCGCGGATGGGATTCGAGCTCTGCGATGATCTCCATCGCGCGTATCTTCGGTGCGCCTGTGACAGAGCCGCAAGGAAACAACGCCGCCATCAGGTCCGGCAAGCCCGCCTCTGCCAACAATTCGCCCTGAATGCGGCTGCTCATCTGGTGAACGGTCGCGAAACTCTCGATCGCGAAAAGCTCTGGTACCCTGATCGAACCGATCCGGCTGATGCGCCCGATATCGTTGCGCAAAAGATCGACAATCATCAGGTTCTCGGCCTGCACCTTTTCGCTGGCCGCAAGTTCGGCCTTCAGGCGCGCATCTTCCTGCGCAATGTCGCTGCGTGGGGCGGTGCCTTTCATGGGACGACTTTCCAGCACCCCGTCCGTGACCTGAAAGAACAACTCGGGGCTGCGCGACACAATCGCTGTGCCGTCGCCAGGGTCTATGAACGCGCCATAGCCGACAGGTTGGCGCGCGCGCAACGCACCATAAAGCGCCAGCGGCGTGCCGGATGTCAGGGCTGTATCCACAGGGAATGTCAGGTTGATCTGATAGCAATCGCCTGCGCGGATATAGTCTTGCAGCTTTGCGAAGGCCGCATCATAGGCCGTGCGCGTGATCATCGGCGTCAGAGGCGCCAGGCAGGCGTTTTGCGCCTCATGCGTCGCATGCGCGATGATCTGGCCCGCGGATTGCGGGGCGTCGAACACTTCCAGATATACCAATGGGGCGGATTGCGGCGACCAAAGATGTGCGAGGCGTGGCTCAAAAGCATATCCTGCTTCATAGGCCAGATAGCCTGCCACCCAATACCCTGCGCGGCGTGCAGCTTCAGCGTCCTGCAGTGCTGGCAAGACCTCGTCCAGGGTTTGCGCGCGCAAGCACTTGCGCGGCGCATCAAACAGGGCAGGGCGGCCCTTGGGGCCATGTTCGATCAGGATCACGCTGACAGCTCTTTTCCGATTCGACAGAGGGCACAGATAGCGTGCCGCTTGAGAATTTGCACCAGCGCAATAAGACGCTTTTGCGCGTCAAACCGGCACAGCGGGTCTCTTGCCTGCGACTTCTTGCGCAAAGGCGCAGTGCGCGCTTGTTTATCTGATGGAAACCATTACCTAATAGTTATGGGCGTTGGAGGACACTATGCCGAAACTCGTCAAACTGTATATCCAGCAGGTACTGATCGGCTTTGGGCTGTCAGCGATCTTCACAGCGATCCTGATTTATTTCAACGTCGCTAATCTGCAGCGCCTTGTCTTCGGGTCCAGTGACGGTTTGTTGGGCTTGTTTCTGATCTTTTTCTTCAATGGCCTTGTGTTTGCGGGGGTGCAATTCGCCATCCGTATCATGCGTATGGGCTACGAAGATGATGATGACGATGATGACCATCGGGGCACGCCACTGCGCGACAGCGACATGATTCCGGTTCGCATTTCGACACGGTAAAAAGGTGGCAGGCCCGCAGCGACCGTGGTGGCGTGAATTTCCCGAGAGCCTGAGTTAATCAGGTGGTCGCCAGATAACGAGGCCACGACCCCGCCAGAGCCAGCTCCCTCGGAGATGCTTATCGGCCACTGGAAAAGGGCCA
>SKGU01000154.1 GCA_007117255.1 Natronohydrobacter sp.
AAAAGCCCCAGGATCAGGACAATATGGCGCACGGGTCTGGCCTCACCTATCTGCTGATCGCAGATGAGCACTCCGTGCGGCTTTGTAAAGTCGCGGACTGCAAAAAAACTCGGACGCGCGCGCATCCGCTTGGGCTTATCCTGCGCCTATGTCTGAGGTGGAACTGTCAACACGTCAAACGCGACACTGCCAAGGTACCGATGCTTGGTTTTCGAAAGCCTGCGCGTGCTGATCACCAACGGCTCAATCCGCGACTACCGGCACCGCCAAACTTGTCTTGACACTGTCCATCACGGCGCTTGTGCGAAAGCGCAGAACATTTTCTTCGGCAAAGAAATGACGGCGGGTGAAGGCTTCGAAATCGGCCATGTCGCGAGCGGACAGGATCACGATGAAATCTGCATTCCCGGTTACATAATAGCATTGCATGACTTCGGGCGCGGCCAGCATGGCGGTCTTGAAGCGGTCCAGATCGGCCTTGCGTTCGTTTTGCAAGCTCACTTCGACAATCAGGGTCAGTCCGCGCCCGACGCTAGCGGGATCAAGGACCGCGATTTCAGCCTTGATGATCCCGGAGCCTCGCAGCCGCGCCATACGCTTGCGGCAGGCATCGGGCGACAATCCGACCTGTTGCGACATCGCCTCGGCCGTGGTGCGGGCGCTTTGCTGCAGGATATTCAGGATATGAGCGTCGAATCTGTCCATCGTGGCAGATGAACGGAAAAACGGCGCGAATGGAAGATGATTACATGATGCGTTCCGATAATCGGCATCAATTGTCGAAATACATCCTGAATCCGGCGCATAGCGTTTCGAATTTTCCGGCCTTGATCGTGGCTTTTGCGATACCTTGTGGCGAAAAGGAACAGGATCAGTAATGTTGCAACGTTTGACAAATCCTTGGCGTGGGCACGGGCTGCCAGCGGCGGGGCTGGCCCCTCAGGCGGATGCCAGCCCGGTTGCGGAGCTTTTGTCCCGCTGCCCTGCGCACGCCACGACCCCGCTGCACGAGATGCCTGCACTTGCGACAGCGTTCAGGGTCGCGCGCCTGAGCCTGAAAGATGAACGCCAGCGCATGGGGCTGGGCAGTTTCAAGGCGCTTGGCGCGGCGCATGCCATCGCACGCGAGGCCGCTGCCTGCGCGGGCGACGAGATGCACCACGCGCTGAAGGGCCGCGTCTATGTGACGGCCAGTGCGGGCAATCACGGGCTGTCAGTGGCGGCAGGCGCACGCTTGTTTGGGGCGCGGGCGGTGATCTATCTGTCTGATACGGTGCCAGAGGCGTTCGCCGGACGTCTGCGCGCCAAGGGGGCCGACGTGGTCCGCGCCGGGGCGAATTACGAGGCCAGCATGCAGGCCGCAGCCGATGCGGCCCAAGCGCAGGGCTGGACGCTTCTGTCCGACAGCTCTTGGCCCGGATACACCGAATTGCCGTTGCGTGTGATGGAAGGTTATCTGCAACTTGCGGCGGAGGCCGCCATGCAGATCGACACTCCGCCCAGCCATATCCTGTTGCAAGCGGGCGTTGGCGGTCTGGCGGCGGCTGTCGCGGCCCATGCGCGCCTTGTCTGGGGCGATGGCCCCCAGATCATTATTGTGGAGCCCGAAGCGGCCCCGGCCTTGATGGAAGGCATTCGTGCGGGCCGGGTGGTCGAGACGTCCGGCCCTGCGTCCTGCATGGGCAGGCTTGATTGCAAGACCGCGTCGCTGATTGCGCTGAATGGTCTGGCGCGGGATGCGGATGTCTTTGTGACGATCAGCGAGGCCGATGCGATGCGCGCAGTCCAACTCCTGGCCGCGCATGGCTTGCCGACGACCCCTTCGGGCGCGGCAGGGGTGGCGGCGCTGGTTGCGGGGCTGGACCTGCCCGCTGATGCGCATGTTCTGGCAATTCTCAGCGAAGGGCCAGAGGATGGATAAGCGCTCTCTGATCTTTCCCGCGCAGGAGTTCCGCGCGCGCATCGCGGCCTTGCAGGCGGGCCTGGCAGACCAGAGCCTTGATGCGCTGCTCCTGACCGCGCCTGCTGATATCTTTTACACGACCGGTTTTCTGACGCGGTTCTGGGAAAGCCCGGCGCGGCCCTGGTTTGTGGTTGTCCCGATTGCGGGCGATCCGGTGGCGGTGACCCCGTCAATCGGGGCGGATCTGATGGGGCGCACATGGCTACACGATATCCGCACATGGGATGCGCCCGACCCGCGTGACGATGGTGTCAGCCTGCTGGCCGAAGCCCTCGCGCAGGCCGTCGCGCCCACGGGCCGGATCGGGCTGCCCATGGGGCTGGAAACACATCTGCGCATGCCGCTTGCCGATTTCGAGGCGCTGCGCGCAAGGCTTGCACCGCGGCGCTTTGTCGACGCCACAGCCTGCATTCAGCGCGTGCGCGAAGTGAAATCCGAGGCTGAGATCGACAAGATCCGCGCAACCTGTGCCGTTGCGGCGCGGGCTTTCGCACGCGTGCCGGAGTTTGCGCAGGCGGGGCGGGCGCGCTCGGATGTGTTCCGCGACTTCCAGATTGCGCTTTTGTCCGAAGGGGCGGATTGGGTCAGCTATGTCGCGGGCGCTGCCGGGCCTGATGGCTATGGCGATGTGATCTCACCCGCAGGCCCGGACCCGTTGCAGCGCGGCGATGTGCTGATGCTGGACACAGGCGCTGTGAAAGACGGGTATTTCTGCGATTTCGACCGCAATTTTGCGATTGCTCCGGCGTCGGACATAGCGCGCCGCGCGCATGCGGCACTCTGGCACGCGACCGAGGACGCCCTATCCGAACTGCGCCCCGGCATGCTGGCGCGCGATGTGCATGATCTGCTGTCACGCGGGCTGGAACGGCGGGGCATGACGCCAAGCGGCGGTCGGCTGGGGCATGGGTTGGGGATCACATTGACTGAATGGCCCTCGTTCACCCCGCTGGACGACACACCTTTGTGCGCAGGTATGGTCCTGACGCTAGAGCCGGGATGCGTGACGGCTGAGGGGCGGATCATGGTGCATGAAGAAAACATCGTCTTGCGCGACACAGGCCCGGAACTCTTGTCACCCCGCGCGCCCGAGGATTTGCCGGAGATCGGGGCATGAGTGCTTTCCCCTACGCGCTGCAAGAGGATGACTTGCCCCGGCTTGGGCTGATCGTCCTGCAGGTCGATGAAACCATCGAGGGTGATTTTCGCCGCCTGTTTCCCCCTCATGTCGCGCGGTTGCATGTGACCCGCGTGCCTTCGGGCGCTGAACTGACGCCCCACAGCATTGCAGAAATGAAACGCGCTTTGCCAGATGCAGCCCGCTTGCTGCCCGCAATAAGACCGCTGGATGTGGTGGGCTATGCCTGCACCTCTGGCACGGTGCTGATCGGCGCTGATCAGGTGCGCGACATGGTGACAGGCGCAGTGCGGACAAGGGCCGTGACTGACCCGCTGACTGCCACTTTGGCCCAGTGCCACCGCTTGGGCGTGGCGCGGTTGGGCATCGTGTCGCCCTATATCGGGTCCGTGGCCGAACCGATCCGGGCCGCGTTTGAGGCCGGGGGGATCGCTGTGCCTGACACGCTGTCATTTGGCGAACAGGTCGAGGCCAGAGTGGCGCGTATCGCGCCCCGGTCCATTGCGGACGCGGCCCGCAATTTGGCGCAGCGCAGCAAGCTGGACGCGGTGTTTCTGTCCTGTACCAATCTGCGCACATTGGACATTCTAGCCCCATTGTCCGAAGAGCTTGGCCTGCCCGTGCTCAGCTCAAACCAATGTCTTGCCGCGCATATGGCGGCATTGGCGAAATCACATTCATGACGCGCGCTGCGCCGCTTGCATAGTTATCTGATCAATGTTGGCCCCCGGTGTTCCGACATTCGGCGCGGTCCACTGTCCCTATGCATAGGAATGTCGCACAGTTTGTGGTCTTGGGCCTTGGTCTGGCGCAGCTTGGGCCCGCAGCTGGCACGCCATGGCTGTCGGAATGTTATTCTGGCAGATGCTCTGATCCGAGCATGGGCGCTGCAATGCTGGTTTCGTTCAGCCTTGCAGACATGGTGTTTGTCTTGGTCGGAATTTTGCAGGCTTGACCACCACCCTCGGCAAATGGCTGCAGATGCGCGCCCTGACCTTCCCCAACGTCACGCCGCACCCTGCGGCTGCGACAAAAACCGCCTGCACGCCCTGCGCACCCCCTGCCCCACCTTGCGCGCAACGCCTTGCACGCATAAAGAGTGGCGCGAAAACTCTTTGGGGGAAGGGGTCGGCCCATGCCGCTTCTGGTGATGAAATTCGGCGGCACATCTGTGGCCGATCTGGCGCGCATCCGCAATGCCGCCCAGAAAGTCCGCGCAGAAGTCGAGCGCGGCTATGACGTGATCGTCATTGTCTCGGCCATGTCGGGGAAAACCAATGAGCTGGTGGGCTGGGTGAACGAGACCTCTCCGCTCTATGATGCGCGCGAATATGATGCAGTGGTCAGTTCGGGCGAGAATGTGACAGCCGGGCTGATGGCGCTGACCTTGCAGGAAATGGATATTCCCGCGCGATCCTGGCAGGGCTGGCAGGTGCCTATCCAGACCACCAGCGCACATGGCGCGGCGCGGTTTGTGGATATTCCGCGCACCAATCTGGATGCCAAGTTTGCCGAAGGCTTCAAGGTCGCCGTGATCGCGGGATTTCAGGGCGTGAGCGCCGAAGGGCGGATCACCACGTTGGGGCGCGGTGGGTCGGATACGACGGCGGTGGCCTTTGCCGCAGCGTTCGAAGCGGAACGCTGCGATATCTATACCGATGTGGACGGGATCTACACGACCGATCCGCGCATCACCTCGAAAGCGCGCAAGCTCGACAAGATCAGTTTTGAAGAAATGCTGGAACTGGCCTCGCTTGGTGCCAAGGTTCTGCAAACGCGGTCTGTCGAACTGGCGATGCGCTACAAGGTACGGCTGCGCGTGTTGTCATCATTTGATGATACAGATGAAACATCAGGAACTCTGGTCTGTGATGAGGATGAGATCATGGAATCGAAAGTCGTCTCCGGCGTGGCCTATAGCCGCGAAGAAGCCAAACTGACGCTGGTGACGGTCGAGGACCGCCCCGGCATTGCGGCCGCGATCTTCGGGCCCTTGTCCGATGCTGGCGTGAATGTGGACATGATCGTTCAGAACATTTCCGAAAAGGATCAGAGCAGCGATCGCCCTGTGACGGATATGACCTTTTCCTGCCCAGTCGATCAGGTGGCACGCGCGCGCAAGGCGCTTGAGGCGGCGCGCGATGCAGGCCAGATCAGCTATGAGATGCTGGAAGTCGATGAAGACGCGGCCAAAGTGTCAGTTGTCGGAATCGGGATGCGTTCACACGCAGGGGTTGCGGCGCGCATGTTCCGCGCACTTGCTGAAGAAGGCGTCAATATCAAGGTCATCGCCACTTCCGAAATCAAGATTTCCGTATTGATTGACAGAAAATATATGGAATTGGCAGTGCAAGCGCTTCATGATGCGTTTGAACTGGACAAGGCGGGCTGAGGCAGGCCCCGCAGCAGGATCGGAGGGGCCATGCCCCACAGAACGGAAACTGACAGCAGAAAGCTGCTTCGCCGGTTGCGCGATGAAATGTCGATTGCTGATCCGGGTCAGGAGCGACTGGATCGGATCACGACGATCATTGCCGAATCGATGGGCGTAGATGTCTGCTCGATCTACCTGTTCCGCGATCCGGACACGCTGGAATTGTGTGCGACGGAAGGGCTGCGCCCCGAATCGGTGCACCAGACCCGATTGCGGCTGGGCGAAGGGCTGGTCGGCAAGGTTGCACGGCTGGCGCGGCCAGTAAATTCGGCCAATGCGCCTGCTGAGCCGGGTTTCCGCTATATGCCAGAGACCGGCGAAGAGGTCTTCACCTCATTTCTGGGCGTGCCGGTACAACGGCTGGGCGAGCGGCTGGGCGTTCTGGTCGTACAGGCCAAAGAGGCGCGCCAATACAGCGATGACGAGATTTACGGTCTGGAAGTGGTGGCCATGGTCATTGCCGAGATGACCGAGCTGGGCGCTTTCACAGGCGAGACCACAGGTTTCGCGGCACCGCATCAGAATCCGACCCTGTTGCGTGGTGTGACCGCTCAGGAAGGTGAAGCCGAGGGCAATGTCTGGCTGCATGAGCCGCGCGTCGTGATCACCAAGCTGGTCAATGACGACAGCCGCGCCGAACTTGCCCGTCTGGAGGATGCTGTCGCGCAGCTGCGTGTCTCGATTGATCAGTTGCTGGCCAATGCGGGATCGCGCGACAAGGAACATCAGGAAGTCTTGCAGACCTACCGCATGTTTGCGCATTCGCGTGGCTGGATGAAGCGGATGGAAGAAGACATCCGGCTGGGCCTGTCTGCCGAAGCCGCCGTCGAAAAGGAACAATCTGCCGCGCGCGCCCGGCTGGAAACAGTGCCTGACGCATATCTGCGCGACCGTCTGCACGATCTGGACGATCTGTCCAACCGCCTGCTGCGCATTCTGACCGGGCAAGGCAGTGAGACCGGCGCAGAGATGCCTGACCGCCCTATCCTTGTGGCGCGCAATATCGGGCCGGGAGAATTGCTGGACTATGGCCGCAAGCTGCGCGGGGTCGTGCTGGAGGAAGGTGCCGTCGGCAGCCACGCCACCATCGTGGCCCGCGCATTGGCGATCCCGCTGGTGATCAATGTGCCGCGCATCACCACCGAAGCCTTGAACGGCGATCATGTGCTGGTGGATGGGACCGAAGGCATGGTGCATCTGCGCCCTGACGATTCGGTCACAACGGCCTTTCGTGACAAGATGGCCATGCAGGCCAAGGCACAGGAGCGCTACGCGGTTCTGCGCGATAAGCCGGCACAGGCGCGCTGCGGTACGACCATCACGCTGAAGATGAATGCCGGGCTGATGGCGGATCTGCCATCGCTGCCTTCTTCCGGGGCAGAGGCCGTGGGCCTGTTTCGCACGGAATTGCAGTTCCTGACGCAGGACCGGATGCCGCGCCGGTCGGAACTGGTGGCGAATTATGCGCGCGTTCTGGACGCGGCGGGGGACAGGCCGGTCTATTTCCGCACGCTTGATATCGGGTCTGACAAGGTCATGCCCTATATGAACCGCCCTGATGAGCCAAACCCGGCCATGGGCTGGCGGGCGCTGCGGGTGGGTCTGGACAAGCCCGGCGTGCTGCGCATGCAGCTACAGGCGCTGATCCGCGCTGCAGCGGGGCGGGAACTGAGCGTGATGTTTCCGCTTGTGGCCACGGCCAGCGAATTCACCCGCGCCCATGACATGCTGCTGCGCGAGATCGCGCGCGAAGAGCGCATGGGCCATCCGCTACCGGAGAAATTGAAAGTAGGCGCGATGCTGGAGACGCCATCGCTGGCCTATGCGCCCACGAGCTTCTTTGAGGAGGTCGATTTCCTTTCGATCGGCGGCAATGATCTGAAGCAATTCTTCTTCGCCGCAGACCGCGAAAACGAATTGGTCCGCCGTCGTTATGACACACTGAATGTCAGTTTCCTGACATTCTTGCAAGTGATCGTGGATCGCTGCCATGAGACGAACACGGCCCTGTCCTTCTGCGGCGAGGATGCCGGGCGGCCTGTCGATGCCCTGGCACTGGCGGGGATCGGCATTCCGTCACTGTCGATGCGCCCTGCCTCAATTGGGCCTGTCAAATCGTTGATCCGTCGGTCGAATCTGAATGAAGTGTCCGAGCTGATCGCGCGCGTACAGGCGCGGGGACTGGAAAGCGCCCGCCCTGCCCTGCTGGATTATGTCGGCACGCTTGTCACCTGATAAGCGCCCCCGCTTCGCGGTCATTTTTCCAGCATTTGCCCGAATTTCTCGACCTGCCCTGCGATGCCGTCCCAAGCCCCTTTGACCAGTGCCCGGCCCAGCACGCGCGCGGGATTTGTCGGCGGTGGCATGATTACATTGGAAAGCCGCTCGAAGCCGAAACGGCTGTAATAGGGCTCATCGCCCACCAGCAGGACGCGGCGCCAGCCAAGTTCTGTGGCGCGAGACAGGCTTTCGCGGATCAGCCAGCCGCCAAGCCCCTCGCCCTGATGTGTGGGATGCACGGCAATCGGGCCAAGAAGCAGCACCTCTGCCCCGCCGACACACACGGGCCAGAAGCGGATCGCAGCGGCGATCCCGTCCTCGCTGCGCAACACCAGGCACAGATCGGCTACAGGGGCTACTCCATCACGCAGCCGGTATGAGGATAGCGCCTCGCGACCCGGTGCGAAGCACAGGTCGTAAAGCGTCTCGACCTCCCACCAGTCGGCGGGTGTTTCCTGACAAAGATGCATCTGTCGTCCCCGCCGCGATCAATGCTGGCAGGCCCCCTAGCATGGCGCTAGGTTGCACGCAAACAGATCGGAGAGACAGATGTTCTATGAACCCCGGTTGGGCCACGGCCTGCCGCATAACCCGTTCAATGCAATTGTGACGCCGCGCCCGATTGGCTGGATTTCGACTCGCGGCGCAGATGGTCAGGACAATCTTGCACCCTATTCCTTTTTCAACGCTGTGGCCTATGTGCCGCCGCAGGTCATGTTCGCCTCGACCAGCGCCAAGCCGGACCGCGACGGGACCAAGGATTCAGTGGCCAATATCCGCGAGACGGGCGTGTTTTGCGTGAATGTGGTGGAATTTGCAGCGCGTGATGCAATGAATGCCACCTCTGGCCCATGGCCGCGCGAAGTGGATGAGTTCGACCATGCGCAGATCGCGCGCGAAGAGTGCCGCATGATCAAGGCTGCGCGTGTGGCAGATGCCCCTGCAGCGCTGGAATGCCGCATGACACAGATTGTGCCGCTGGAGGGGGAGGCGAATTTTCTGGTGCTGGGCGAAGTGGTGGGCGTGCATCTGCGCGAGGATTGCATGGTGGACGGCATGTTCGACATCACCCGCTTCCGCCCGCTGGCGCGCTGCGGATATCGTGATTACGCGGTCGTGGATGAGGTGTTCAGTCTGAAACGTCCGGGGGAATGAGCGTGCTGGCGTAAGGTGCGTGCTATTGCACGCACCTTACTCACCGCCGCCCCTGATATTTCTGCCAGACCCAAAGCAGCGCCAGCGACCCCAGAAGGGCGATTACAAATCCGCCGATCCAGCCCGCCGAGGTCATCAGGAACCGAAAGCCCAAGCCGCCAATGACTGCGCCAAGCACGCCGATCACCATGGCGGTGGGCAGGTCTGTGTTCATGCGCATCAACCGTGTGGCGACCACGCCTGCCAAGGCACCGACGACGATCAGCAGCACGAGGGGCATGGCTTATCCCCCCGCTTCGGCCGCGATTTCGGCACGCGATTTGCGCCCGCGTTCAGTGGCGGATTTCAACTGCCCACACGCGGCCATGATATCTTCGCCGCGCGGCGTGCGGATGGGGCTGGCATAGCCTGCCTTGTGCACGATGTCGGAAAACGCCTCGATCCGCGCCCAGTCGGAACGCTGGTACGGTGCGCCGGGCCATTCGTTGAAGGGGATCAGGTTGATCTTGGCTGGAATGCCCGCGATCAGTTTGACCAGCCGCCGCGCATCAGCATCTGAATCGTTCACATCCTTGAGCATGACATATTCAAACGTGATCCGTTCGGAATTGGACAGGCGCGGATAGTCGCGCAGCGCGTCCAGCAGCGTCTTGATGTTCCAGCGCTTGTTGATCGGAACCAGCTTGTCGCGCACCTCATCCGTGGTGGCGTGGAAGCTTATCGCCAGCAGACACCCGATTTCCTGCGCCGTGCGCGCGATCTCAGGCACCACACCAGAGGTCGAGAGCGTGATACGGCGGCGCGAGATGGACAGCCCTTCGCCATCCATCACCACTTTCATCGCATCGCGCACATTGTCGAAGTTATAGAGCGGCTCGCCCATACCCATCAGCACGACATTGCTGACAAGGCGGCTCTCATCCTTGGGCGCACCGGGTATTGGCCATTCGCCCAGATCATCGCGCGCAACCAGCACCTGACCCACGATTTCGGCTGCGGTCAGGTTGCGCACCAGTTTCTGCGTGCCTGTGTGGCAGAAAGTGCAAGTCAGCGTGCAGCCCACCTGACTGGAGACACAGAGCGTGCCGCGTGTTTCTTCCGGGATATAAACCGCCTCGACTTCGTGCCCGCCAGCAATACGCAGCAGATATTTGCGGGTGCCATCGTCCGAGACCTGCCTTGTGACTATCTCTGGTCGTGCGATCTCGAAATGCTCGGCCAGTTCCGCCCGGTAGGCTTTGGCCAGATTGGTCATGGCGGCGAAATCCTGCACGCCCCAGTGATAAATCCATTGCCAGATCTGGCCCACGCGCATCTTGGCCTGCCGCTCTGGCGTGCCCTGCGCAATCAGGGCGTCAGCCATCTGCGCACGGGTCAGCCCGACAAGGTTCAGCTTACCGCCTTCAGGCAGTTTGCGCGGCAGGGTCAGAACATCCTGCGTGATCGGGGCTTGTGCGGACATGGGGCTTCTCTGGCATCTGGGACTGGGCTGGCTGTCATATAGCAACAGCCGCGCCGGATTTACAGTGTCTTGCGGGCAAAACCACGCGTCAGGCCAGCCAGTCGCGGAATTCGTCGATCACTTGGCGGTAGGTGGCGCGTTTGAAAGGCACGATGCTGTCGAGCATGTCCTGCGCGCCGATCCAGCGCCATTCGGAAAATTCCGGGTGTGCGGTCGCCAGATTGATCTGATCATCCTGCCCCAGATAGCGCATCAGGAACCAGCGTTGCTTCTGGCCCCGGAACCGCCCCTTCCAGATACGCGGCACCAGATCATGTGGCAGATCGTAGTTCAACCAGTCCTGACTCTCTGCCAGAGGTGCCACCAAGGCCGGGGGCACGCTTATTTCTTCTTCCAACTCGCGCAACGCGGCCAGACCCGGATTTTCGCCCTCATCAATGCCGCCTTGCGGCATCTGCCATGCGGGTGTCGGGCTGTCGATGCGCTGGGCTGCGAAGATCAACCCTTGCGGGTTGATCAACATCACGCCCACACAGCGCCTGTAGGGCAACTGTGCGATCTGATCAGGCGTCATTTACTGCCCGTTCAGCGCCGTCAGGCCGCGCAGAATGTCCAGCGCATAGGCAAGCTGGTAATCTTCGTTGCGCAACTGGGCAACCTGTTCTGCCTGTCTGCGCTCATCTTCCATCTGGCGGCGCTCATCTTCAGACATATCGCGGTTGTCCAGCCGGCCGCGCAGGTCATTTTCCGAGCGGGTTCTGGGGGTGGTCGCCTCGGAATCGTCGTCCAGCGGTTGGCGGCGCGGCTGTTCGACCACGATATCTGGCGACACGCCCAGCGCCTGGATGGAACGCCCTGACGGTGTGTAATAGAGCGACGTCGTCAAACGAATTGCCCCGTCCCCGCGGAGCGGCATGACTGTCTGCACCGACCCTTTGCCGAAACTGCGCGTACCCACCACGATGGCGCGGCGGTGATCCTGAAGCGCGCCTGCAACGATCTCGGAGGCTGAGGCGGACCCGCCATTGATCAGCACGACCAGCGGCTTGCCTTCGATCAAATCGCCCGCCTGCGCGTTGAAACGCTCGCCTGCATCTTCTTCGCGACCGCGAGTGGACACGATTTCGCCCTGATCGAGAAATGCATCAGTGACGCGGATCGCCTGTGTCAGCAGGCCACCAGGATTGTTGCGCATGTCCAGCACCACGCCGCCGACATTGTCCAACCCGCCCAATTCTTCAATCGCGTCGCGCAATCCGTCGCGCATGCTGGGGAAGGTCTGTTCATTGAACGTGGTCAGGCGCAGGACAATATTTTCGCCTTCCGTGCGCACCCGCACCGCCTGAAGGCGGATCGTGTCGCGAATGATCGACAGATCGAACGGCTCTGAACGGCCTTCGCGGACTACCGTTATCAAGATCTCGGATCCGACAGGGCCGCGCATCATTTCCACGGCTTCGGACAGTGTCATACCAAGGACGGATTCGCCATCGACATGGGTGATCAGATCGCCCGGTTCGACCCCTGCCTGATCTGCGGGCGTGCCATCCATCGGGGTGACAACCTTGATAAACCCATCTTCCTGCGTCACTTCGATACCAAGCCCGCCAAAGGATCCGCGCGTCTGGGTGCGCATATCGTCGAAATCTTCGGGCGGCATGTAGCCTGAATGCGGGTCAAGCGACATCAACATGCCGTTGATCGCGGCTTCGATCAGTTTCGCTGTATCTGGTTCGTCGACATATTGGTTGCGAATGCGCTCGAACACATCGCCGAACAGGTCGAGCTGCTCATAAACCGATGTCGCATTGCCCCGCTCTTGGGCAAGCAGGGGGCCTGCCACCTGCGTTGCAAGCACTGCACCGCCAAAGATACCCCCGATTGCCGCCATCACGAATCTGTTCATTGCGCCATCCTGTTTGCCTGCAGCCCGACCCCGGCGGGGCGTGCCGCGTCCTATCTCAATCCTGTGCCCCACTGAAAGCGAACCAAGGCTCAGGGTCAATGGGGTTTCCGGCTTCTCGTAGTTCAAGATAGAGTGTCTGACTGCGGGTTCCAGTCGTGCCCTGCCCCGATTGTGCGGCTGGCATGCTGCCGAGAGGCGCACCACTGGGCAGGATTTCACCTGTGCTGACCAGCAGTTCGCCAAGCCCCGCCAGAACGATCAGAACAGCCTCGGCCGGTTCCAGAATGACCACTTGCCCTTGCCCCGCCAAAGGCCCGGCATAGCGCACGGTTGCCGACCATGGCGCGGTCACAAGCGCGTCGGGCGCGGTGGCGAGCACCAGACCCTGACGCACAATCCCTGCCGCATCGGGCCGGTTGAACCCATGCAGAAGCGTCGCGCGCACCGGAAGCGGCAGGCTGCCACGCGCAGACGCGAAGGTCAGCGCGGGCTGGTTGTCGCCTGCGTTCGGATCCTGCTGCAAGTCGCGCGCAAAATCATCGAGCGTGGCGGCATTGATCGCCAGAACTTGAA
>SKGU01000067.1 GCA_007117255.1 Natronohydrobacter sp.
ATGTGGACCGCGAATATGAGCGCAACATGGAGCGCTACACCTTCCTGAAATGGGGTCAGGGCGCGTTCAACAATTTCCGCGTTGTGCCGCCGGGAACCGGCATCTGCCATCAGGTGAACCTCGAATACCTGGCCCAGACAGTCTGGACCGATGAAGACCAGAACGGCGAAACCGTGGCCTACCCTGACACATTGGTCGGCACGGACAGCCACACCACCATGGTCAATGGCATGGCCGTGCTCGGCTGGGGCGTCGGCGGGATCGAGGCAGAGGCCGCAATGCTGGGCCAGCCCGTGTCCATGCTGATCCCCGAAGTTGTGGGCTTCAAACTGACAGGTGAGATGGTCGAGGGCACAACCGGCACCGATCTGGTGCTCAAGGTGGTGCAAATGCTGCGCGCGCATGGTGTTGTCGGAAAATTCGTCGAATTTTATGGCGAAGGTCTGGACAAATTGCCGCTCGCAGACCGCGCAACCATCGCCAACATGGCCCCCGAATATGGCGCAACCTGCGGCTTCTTCCCCATCGATGACGAAACCCTGCGCTACCTGCGCGGCACGGGCCGGGATGAGGACCGCATTGCACTGGTCGAAGCCTATGCCAAAGAGAACGGCTTCTGGCGCGGTGCGGATTACGCGCCCATCTATACCAGCACGCTTGAGCTGGACATGGGCACGGTCGTGCCGGCAATCTCTGGCCCCAAACGCCCGCAGGATCACACCCCGCTGGACAAGGCGGCCGAGAAATTCCTCGATGTGGTCTCGGAATATCGCGGTGTCGCCGCCAGCGCCGATGCAGCAGACATGGCCGATGAAGGCCCCGCGCCGACGGCCCCTGCCGATCCACGCAAATCCGCAACTGTCGCGGGCGAAGATTACACGCTGCGCGATGGCTCGGTGGTCATTGCGTCCATTACGTCGTGCACCAATACCTCGAACCCCTATGTGATGATCGGCGCCGGTCTCGTGGCCCGCAAGGCCCGTGCACTTGGTCTGACCCGCAAGCCCTGGGTCAAGACCTCACTCGCACCCGGTTCACAGGTCGTGTCAGCCTATCTTGAGGCCGCCAATCTGCAAGAAGATCTTGACGCCATCGGCTTCAACCTTGTGGGCTATGGCTGCACCACCTGCATCGGGAACTCTGGCCCGCTGCAAGAGGAAATCTCGAAAGCGATCAACGAAAACGACCTGATCGCCACCTCGGTCCTGTCCGGCAACCGCAATTTCGAGGGCCGCATCTCCCCCGATGTGCGCGCCAACTACCTTGCTTCGCCCCCCCTCGTCGTGGCCTATGCGCTGGCCGGTGACATGAATATCGACATCACCAAAGACCCCATCGCGCAAACGCCCGATGGCAAGGATGTCTACCTCAAGGACATCTGGCCCACGCAGGCAGAAGTCTCGGAACTGGTCGAAGCCACCGTCACCCGCGAAGCGTTCCAGTCGAAATACGCTGATGTCTTCAAGGGCGATGAGAAATGGCGGGGTGTCGAAATCACCGAGGCCGAAACCTATGACTGGCCTGCCTCCTCGACCTACATCCAGAACCCGCCCTATTTCCAGGGCATGTCGAAAGAGCCGGGCACGATCAGCGACCTGAAAGGTGCGCGCATCCTCGCCATTCTGGGCGATATGATCACCACCGACCATATCAGCCCCGCAGGCAGCTTCAAACAGACCACGCCCGCAGGCAAGTATCTGGAAGAACGTCAGGTTCCGGTGCGCGAGTTCAACTCCTACGGCTCGCGTCGCGGCAACCATGAAGTGATGATGCGCGGCACTTTCGCCAATATCCGCATCCGCAACGAGATGCTCGATGGCGTTGAGGGCGGCTATACCAAAGGCCCCGATGGCAACCAGACCTCGATCTACGATGCTGCGATGGCCTATCAGGACGCGGACACCCCGCTCGTGATCTTCGGCGGCAAGGAATATGGCGCAGGCTCCTCGCGCGACTGGGCGGCCAAGGGCACTTCGCTTCTGGGCGTCAAGGCCGTGATCGCCGAGAGCTTCGAGCGCATCCACCGCTCGAACCTTGTCGGCATGGGCGTCATCCCGTTCGAATTCACGAATGGCGACACCCGCAAATCGCTGGGGCTGACCGGGGATGAAACCGTGTCCATCACCGGGCTGGAAGGCGACCTGAAACCGCTCTCGGACGTGCCCTGCACGATCACCTATGCGGATGGGACGGAAAAGACGATCACACTGAAATGCCGCATCGATACTGGCATCGAGAAGGAATATGTCGAACATGGCGGCGTGCTGCACTATGTGCTGCGCGATCTGGCAGGCGCGGCGTAAACCCGACCTCATACCAACACGGAAAACCCCGGCCATTGTGCCGGGGTTTTTCTTAAATTCGATGCAGCGCCGACAGCAGGACGCGCCGCCGCGCAGGAGATGAAACGTCAACGGCTGCTTTGCGGGACGGTGCGGTCGTTCGAGAAATGGGCCGTCCTTTTCAGGGCGTGTCCTTGATCGGCACCAAGGGTCTTGGAAGAAGCGCGCTGTTCGACTAGCTTGCAATCAAATAGAGCTTTAGCGGCTGGGTTGAAATGTCGGTTTTCTTAGATGGTATTGCAGCGCAGTTCTATCGAGGCATCGGAGCAGAAGTTCAATTCATTGCGCCGTTTTCACGCATGAACTTCTTTATTGGCGCGAATAACGCAGGAAAATCCATCGTGCTCGCGCTGCTCGCTGAACAACTTTCGCAAGTGAAACATGACGCGAAAATAAAGCCCCTGAATGGGCCAGAGGTGTATCGTGGACAGCAAACCGGGCAGTTCTTACTGGCTATCGGGAGAAATGCTGAATCGGTCTTGAAAGAAATATCTGATTCGAAGCAAGAAAATTACTTTCAGCCAAGGCATGGTGGTAGCCCTCGTCCGACCTTTCACAACCAGATCGAAGTCGTCTTGCGGCACCTAGAGAGCTGTGGCCAGGTTTGGGCTATTCCGCAAGAGCACCAGAAATCTAAAATATACCCGTCAGTAGAAGTGGGTGAGGCTAAGAAGTGGATTCGTGAATGGAGTGCGGTTTGGTCAACATTGTTCCCAAATACTTCCGGAGGTGATTTTGGCCATTGGATTCCTCAAACCTTGGAAGTTGTTGCCAGACACGTCCGACCTGTATTGCCAGATATCAATTTGGTGCCCGCGAAACGTGTGCTTGGAAACAAGGGCGAAGCGTTCGATGACCTAAGCGGAAAAGGCTTGATCGACCATCTGGCGGCCTTGCAACAGCCGAACTGGGACAAGCAAGAGGATCGTGAAAAGTTCCAGCGCATAAACCGCTTTTTGCGGGAAGTGACAGGGAAAATAGATGCAACCCTAGAGGTGCCGCATGGAAGAGAGCATCTTTTGGTCCACATGGACAAAAAGGTGCTACCGCTTTCGTCTTTGGGGACAGGCATCCATGAAGTAGTATTGATTGCTGCTTTCTGCACCATCCACGACGACAGCATCATGTGTATCGAAGAGCCAGAAATTCATCTGCATCCGTTGCTTCAAAGAAAACTGATCAACTATCTGATTGCA
>SKGU01000146.1 GCA_007117255.1 Natronohydrobacter sp.
ACGCTTCCGTCCTTGGTGAAGGCAGGGCGCAGTTTCTGCATGGCCTCGATGGTCGCGCCGTGGCGGATATATTCGTCCTGATCGACGACAATGTCGCCTTTGCGGGTTTTCACTGTGAATGGCGCGATCTCATCCTTGAATTTGCCTGCCTTCTGTGCTGCTTCGGCCTTGTTCTGGCTTGCGACAGCGAAAATGTCCTGCTCTTCACGGGTGATCTGCCATTTTTCGGCAACATTTTCAGCGGTTTGACCCATGTGGTACCCGTTGAAGGCATCCCACAATCCGTCCTTGATCATCGTGTCGATCAGCTTCATATCGCCCATTTTCTGGCCGGTCCGCATATGTGCTGCATGCTGGCTCATCGACATGTTTTCTTGCCCGCCTGCCAGAACGATGCTGGCATCGCCAAGCTGGATATGTTGTGCACCAAGCGCGACGGCGCGCAGCCCCGACCCGCAGACCTGATTGATCGACCAGGCTGCGGCTTCGATCGGCAGGCCTGCATTGACATGCGCCTGACGCGCCGGGTTCTGCCCCTGTCCTGCCGTCAGGACCTGACCAAGGATGGTTTCGGATATTTCCGCCTTGTCGACGCCTGCGCGTTCTACCACAGCCTGCAGCGCCGCGGCGCCAAGATCATGTGCGGGTGTATTGGCGAACGCGCCGCCAAATGAGCCGACAGCGGTGCGCGCTGCGGAAACGATAACGACATTGGTCATGGATGCTCCTCTCTGCAATCAAGCCTTCAAGTCTAGTGATCGGGGCCACAAAGATGCCCAGACTTACCGGAAGTTGTATCATGCAGCAGGCAATACGCAATCACGCTTCACTGATGTGCGCGCAAACAGCGCGTTTGCCTGCAAAGCTTACTGTTCTGACCTGCCTGAACAGGACGGGTTGTTCGGAAAGGCCCCACAAATTGTTTCCGTGATTGCCCATGTCAACCGTGGACATGGCACTTAACAATCCCTTAATCTACGTTTAAGGACGGGATCATGGAAAAGCGCGCAGCTAAATATCATTTGGGGCAAATTGTCCGTCATCGGAAACACCCGTTTCGCGGTGTTATTTTCGATGTGGACGCAGCATTTTCGAATACCGAGGAATGGTATAGTGCCATCCCTGAAGACTCGCGCCCGAAACGGGACCAGCCATTTTATCACCTTCTTGCCGAGAACGACGAGAGCTTTTACGTCGCTTATGTCTCTGAACAGAACCTTGTTCTGGACGAATCGGGCGAACCAGTAGAACATCCGGATCTTGATGAATTGTTCGGCGATTTCCGCGATGGGCACTATCCTTTGCAAATCGCCCTGAACTGACAGTTTGGGCAGCGCGCCCCTGCATGGCGGGGGCGGCATGTGAAGCAAGCGTAATCAGATTGCCAGAAGCATGACGTCGTTTAGCCAAGCCTGTCTCGAAAACCCTCAAGCGGCAAAGCGAAGCTAAGGCTGTTGCGACCGTTTTCGTGGGAATACTGCAGGCGCTTGGACAGGTTGCGGATGATGAACCATCCGTATCCGCCTTCCCGCAACTGATCTGGTTCGGGTTGTGTATGCCCCAGAGTGGTCGGATCAAAAGACACGCCCGTGTCGACCAAAACGCAGTTCAAATATCCATCACGCAGTGACAGGCTCACGCTGATGTCGCTTCCGGGATCGAGGCCGCCATGTCTGACAATGTTCGTCATCGCTTCCGCAAGGACCAGATTGAAGTCACCGATCCACTCCGGAGAAAGTCCGTAGTCCTTCAAGAAACGGTCTGCTTCTGCAATCACGCTGCGGATTTGCCATAGGTCGCCCTTACTGACCAGATTCAGATGTGCATCGTGATCAGTGAGCCTGTCCATCATGTCATCCTTGCAATTTCTGTCGGACATTCATCGCGATGGTGTGGTCGGAAATCTATCACTCAGCCGCGTTGATCGTTTCAACCTGTGGCTTGCGATCATGAATCTTGAAAACGGTGTCCATCCGGGTCAGCCGGAACAGCTTGCGCACATTTGGTGTTAATGCAGCTATTTCTAACGGCCGATCCGGGCCAAGCATTTTCATGACCCCAACGATGGCCCCCAGGCCACTGCTGTCCAGGAATTCCACCTGCCCAAGGTCTAGAATGACTGGCCCTGCATCAGTGCCGCTCAGGTCGCGGATGATATCCTTGAAGGAAATTGCGACCGCTGCATCCAGTCGCGATTCAAGCACTGATATCACCAGTGCGTTTTGTGCCCGCGCTACAGTCACCTGCATGATCACCCCTTTCATGTGCTTGCATTTCTGAAGGTTAGCCCTGAAAAGTTACCAAGTGATTGCTCGCCGGTCTCATCAGGAGGTAATTGTAATGTCGGATGTCGTCATTTTCGGGGCCGCACGTACGGCAATGGGAGGCTTGCAGGGCGTCTTCGCAGGCGTTCCGGCTGCCGTTCTGGGGGGCGCTGCGATTGCAGGTGCGCTGAAAGATGCAAGGCTTGCCCCTGAATGCGTCGAGGAGCTTTTGATGGGCTGTGTTTTGCCCGCCGGGCAAGGGCAAGCCCCTGCGCGACAGGCCGGGTTTCATGCAGGGCTTGGTGAAGCGACCCCGGCCACTACGTTGAACAAAATGTGTGGCTCCGGGATGAAGGCCGCCATGATCGCGCATGATCAGATCGCGCTGGGACAAGCGCAGATCATGGTTGCGGGCGGGATGGAGAGCATGTCTCAGGCGCCCTATCTGCTGCCCAAAATGCGCAGCGGGGCGCGGTTAGGGCATGGTCAAGTCATCGACCATATGTTTCTGGACGGGCTGGAAGATGCCTATGACAAGGGCCGGTTGATGGGCACATTCGCCGAAGATTGCGCCGAGCATTTTCAATTCACACGTCAGGCGCAGGATGACTACGCCTTGCGGTCGCTCTCGAACGCGCTGGAAGCGCAGGCACAGGGGGGCTTCGAGCGTGAAATCGCTGCGGTCACAGTGCCCTCGCGCAAGGGCGACAGCGTGGTGGCGGTAGATGAACAGCCCGGAACAGCGCGGCCAGAGAAGATCCCGCATCTCAAGCCTGCTTTCCGAAAGGACGGGACTGTGACTGCCGCGAACAGCAGCTCGATTTCAGACGGCGCGGCGGCATTGGTGCTGGGCTCTCTGGCTGTGGCAGAGGCGCAAGGGATCGCGCCGCGCGCGTATATCCGCGGGCATGCCAGCCATGCACAGGCACCGGGCTGGTTTACCACAGCCCCGGTGCCAGCGGCACAAAAGCTGCTCGACCGGCTGGGATGGCGTGTCAGTGATGTGGATTTATGGGAAGTGAATGAGGCTTTTGCAGTGGTGCCCATGGCCTTCATGCATGAAATGGGGCTGCCGCGTGATGTGGTGAATGTGAATGGCGGGTCCTGCGCGCTGGGCCATCCGATCGGGGCATCGGGGGCGCGGATTATGGTGACGCTTCTGAACGCGCTGGAGGCGCGTGGGCTGAAGCGCGGGATTGCGGCGATCTGCATTGGCGGGGGCGAGGGCACAGCCATCGCAATCGAACGCCCGTAAGCGCAGGGAGCGC
>SKGU01000079.1 GCA_007117255.1 Natronohydrobacter sp.
GCCAGCCAACTGGCCAGCGCCATCACACCCGCCGTGGCCAGACACAGGGGCAACCCGCCCAACTGGTAGCTGAGGCCCGATAGCAGGGTTCCCACCAGCCGACCCGCCGCATTCGCCATGTAGTAAAATCCTACATCGCGGGTGATCCGCTCTGCCGCGCCAAAGGCAAGGATCAGGTAGGAATGCACCGAGGAATTGACCGCAAAGACAAAGCCAAAGAGCAGCAACCCCGCCACCAGCGTTGCAGTCAACCACGGGGCCGGATCACCCGCGATCCAGACCGCACTTGCCAATGCAAAGGGGATCGGCACCAATAATCCCGCCCAGAATATGGCCTTGGCGACCGTCTCATCCTCTGACAACCCTTGAGCACGCAGAATGCGCGGGGCCAAAGCCTGTATCGCGCCATATGCCATGATCCATAGCGCCATGAACCCACCTACCAGAAAGAACGCCTCACGCCGCCCCTCTGCCGTGCCATCCGACAGCACCGCCTGAAAATAGATCGGAATGCCCACCACGAACCACACATCGCGCGCGCCGAACAGAAACATCCGCGCCAGTGACAGGCGGTTGACCCGTGCATCCGTCGAGCGCCAACCGCGCCAGCTTTCCGAAGACGACATCCGCCCCGGCAAACCAGCGGGCAAAAACAACACCACCGCCAGCAGGATCACCCCCAGCACCGCCGCCATGACCCAGATCGCGGTCTGAAATCCTGCCAACCCCAGAAGGGCGGCACCCAGAAAGAAGCCCGTGCCCTTCACAGCGTTTTTAGACCCCGTCAGATAGGCCACCCAGCGGAACAACCCGCCATCCGCCGCTGGTGCAAGGGTCTTGACCGCTGATTTCGCAGACATCTTGGCCAGATCCTTGGCCACACCCGACACGCCTTGCACCGCCATGACAAAGACAACAGATGCTGCGATCGTCCAGCCAGGATCTAGCTGCGCCAGCACGCCAAGCGCTACAATCTGAAGGGCAAGACCCGCATAGAGCGTCGCGGCCAACCCGAACCGCGCGGCCAGCCAGCCAGCGGCCAGATTGGTAACGATCCCCGCAACCTCATAAAGCAGAAACAGATACGCAAGCTGCACAGGCGAGAAGCCAAGCGCGTTGAAATGCAGCAAGACCAGCATCCGCAACGCGCCGTCGGACAGCATGAAGGCCCAATAAGCCGCAGTAACTGCAATATAGGCCCGCAGCGGGTTGTGCGTGCTCATGGTCTGGCATCTTTCCTGTTGCGCGGGCTGACAGCCCATGACCCGTTTTTGCGAGGATGGATCCTACAGCGACCGGGCTACCATCCGGGTGATATCGCCCAGACGGCAGGCATAGCCCCATTCATTGTCATACCAGGCATAAACCTTGAGCTGCGTTCCATTGATCACCATGGTGGACGGGCCGTCGATGATGCTGGAACGTGGATCATTGGTATAATCGCAAGAAACCAGCGGGCGCGTCTCATAGCCCAAAATGCCCTTCAACGGGCCTTCGGCGGCGGCCTTGAACAGCGCATTGACGTCTTCCACCGTGGTTGCGCGCTCCAGTTCGAACACGCAATCAGTCAGCGAGGCATTGAGCAGCGGCACGCGCACGGCATGCCCGTTCAGGCGACCCTTCAGTTCAGGATAAATCAGCGTGATGGCTGTCGCGCTGCCCGTTGTCGTCGGGATCAGATTGGTCAGCGCCGAACGCGCACGGCGCATGTCCTTGGCGGGCCGGTCCACAATGGTCTGGGTATTGGTCACATCATGAATGGTGGTGATCGCCCCGTGACGGATACCAAGCGCTTCATGGATCACCTTAACTACGGGGGCCAGGCAATTGGTCGTGCAGGATGCCGCCGTCACAAGCGCCTGACTGCCATCATAAAGGTGATGATTGACCCCATAGACAAGATTGAGCGCGCCCTTGTCCTTGATCGGCGCACTGACCACAACCTTGCCCACCCCGGCCGCGTAATAGGGCGCGACCTTGGCTTCGGTCTTGAACACGCCTGTGCAATCGACCACCAGATCGACGCCCAATTCCTTCAGCGGCAGATCCTCGATCCTGTGCTCATGCGTAAGCCGAATGGCCTGACCATTGATCGAAAGCGCACCGCCCCCCGCCGCCACAGGCGTGGCCCAGCGACCATGAACAGAATCGAATTCCATCAGCAGTGCATGCTGTTCCGCATCACCCACAGGGTCATTGAGCAGCACGATATCTCCGCCCGCGCCCGCATCAATCAGATCTCGCAGCACAAGTTTACCAATGCGTCCAAGTCCGTTCAGGGCGATACGTGGCATGGGTCAGTCCTTCGAATTTGTGTGAATGGCGTCCAGCTGCGCTTGCCGGGCAAGGCGGCTCAGTTCAGTGACAGGAAGCGCAACCAGTTCCGCAATGCGGCGGTGCAGCGCCGCATAGGTCTGCGCAAAAGCGCTTGGCGGATCTTCGGCTGTCACAGGGTCGGGCAAGCCCCAATGCGCCGTGATGGGCAGTCCGGGCCAACGTGGGCAGTCTTGCGCCGCAGCCGCATCGCAGACTGTGAAGATGAAATCCATATGCGGGGCGTTATCGCCCTGATAAGACCGCATGGCGTCAGATGTCAGACCCGTGATGTCATGTCCGTGGCGGGCCAATACCTCAAGCGCCATGGGATGCGGCGCAGGGCCAGGCGACACCCCGGCTGAATGCGCGACAAACCGATTGCCCCCCAGATCGCGTAACAGGACTTCGGCCATGATGGACCGCGCCGAATTGCGCGAACACAAAAACAGCACCTCGAAGGAATTATAAGGCGAAACTCTTGTCTCTGTCGCAGATGCAAGCAACGGCCCCAGCAAATCAGGCCGCGCGCGCCCGACATCGAGCGCCAGAAAGCCGATCAGGTCTTCGGTAGCATCCAGATTGACCGAATAAAACAGCGAACGCCCCTTGCGTTCTGACTGCACCAGCCCACAGGCGGCCAGGTCAGACAGATGGTGCGACAGCGTATTCTGCTTCAGCCCAAGCGCGGCAGCAATCTCGGTGGGTCGCACCCCGCGCGGGGCAAAGCGCATCAGCAGGCGAAACACATCCAGCCGGCCAGGGTGGCCGAGCATCGCAAAAGCACTGGACGCAGCTATCTTTTCCATATTTCCTGAATATCGGAAATGATGAGCAGCGTCCAGTGAAGGTTTCATGACATGATGCGCGCCAATCCTATCGGGCGGCGCGCATCGCTCGTTCAGGCCACGTCGCGCAACCGGGCACTGTTCAGGGCAGGCTGCCACGCACCGGCCACATAGCGTTGCGAGAACTGCCCGTTTTCATCAAGTAGGATCAGCGACAGCCAACCATTGTTGAACAGTGCCTGAACCTGGGGATGGCGCATCAGAATATCCGTCACGGCCTCTTCCGGTGCATGCAGAATAATGCTGAGCCGCAGCGGTTCATGAATCAGCTTTTCACCATCATGCACCGATTGCCACGCCAGACCCGTGCGCGGGGCGTGACCAGCGCCCTCAAACACACCAAAGCCACCCACCACATTATGCAGCA
>SKGU01000159.1 GCA_007117255.1 Natronohydrobacter sp.
ACCGAGCACGATATAGGCACCGGGGCGCTGTTCCAGCATATAGGCGAAATCCTCACCGCCCATGTTATAGCCTGCATGCAGGCACTGGCCTGACACGTCCAGCGCGACAGCGCGCGCATAGTCTGTCTCAGCCTCATGGTTGACCATGACGGGATAACCGTCAACGAATGCGACTTCGGCCGTCGCGCCATAACTGGCAGCCGTGTGTTCACAAATCGCGTGCAGCCTGTCCGATGCCAGTTGACGCATGCCCGCGTCATGGGTGCGGATTGTGCCGCGCAACTCTACCCGCTGCGGGATCACGTTGAACGCTTCGCTATCGGTGCGCACACCGCACACCGACAGAACAATATTTTCTACCGGGTCGGCATTTCGACTGGCAATGGATTGCAGCGCAAGGATCAGGTGACTGCTGGCCAAGGTCGGATCGAATGTCATATTCGGCTTGGCCGCATGGCCCCCGCGCCCCTCGATGGTGATGCGGAACTCGTCGCAGGCGGCATAAAACGCGCCGGGGCGGATGTTGAATTCCCCCAAAGGATGGCCGGGACGGTTATGCATGGCATAGACTTCGGAAATGCCGAAACGGTCCATCATCCCAGTATCGCACATCACCTTTGCCCCTGCCCCACCTTCTTCGGCGGGCTGGAAGATCAGCGCAACAGTGCCGTTGAAATTGCGTGTCTCAGCCAAGTATTGCGCAGCCCCCAGCAGCATGGTTGTGTGCCCGTCATGCCCGCAAGCATGCATCTTGCCATGATGGATCGAAGCATAGGGTTTGCCAGTGGCCTCATGGATCGGCAGCGCATCCATATCGGCACGCAGACCGATAACACGGCCCGAAGTGGTTTCGCGCCCGTGGATCAGCGCCACGAGGCCCGTGACACCAATGCCCTCGAACACCTCGTCACAGCCAAAGCCGCGCAGGCGCTCGGCCACCAGACGCGCTGTGCGGTGGCAATCAAAGCCCAGTTCGGGATGGGCATGAAAGTCTCGACGCCACTCGGCAAGCTGCGGGGCAAGTTCGGCAAAACGGTTGCGGACGGGCATGGAGTTCCTGTGACTGGCTGATGAACCAGAAGCTAGACCCAGGATGCGCGAAGAACAAGGGCGCGCATCAATCCTCGAACAGCTCGGACTGGCCCGTTTGCGGGCTGTCGTCTTCCTCATCATCCTCGCGCGCGGCCATGCCCGGCATGGGTCGGCTGTCCAGAAGGCCCGCTTCGCGCAATTCCTTCAGCCCCGGCAGATCGCGCGCAGATTCCAGCCCGAAATGATCCAGAAACTCATCCGTGACCACGAAGGTCACAGGCCGCCCCGGCGTCATGCGGCGACGACCCAGCCTGATCCACTCCATTTCCATCAACTGATCAACCGTGCCACGCGAGACCGCGACACCGCGGATTTCCTCGATCTCGGCGCGGGTCACGGGCTGATGATAGGCAATAATCGCCAATGTCTCGATAGCAGCGCGTGACAATTTGCGTGTCTCGACCCGTTCAGACTGCATCAGCCAGCCCAGATCAGGCGCAGTGCGCATGGCATAGGCGTCACCCACGCGCACCAGATGCACCCCGCGTCCCTGATAGCGGGTGCGCAGATGCGCCAGCGCTTCGGCCGCGTCACAGCCTTGCGGCAGACGCGCGGTGATCTGGGACAGGCTTTGCGGCGCGGCGCAGGCGAACAGGATCGCTTCCACCATGCGCTCCTGCTCGGCCATGGGCGGCGCGGGAAACAGGCCGGGCGCATCCTTGGCGCTGGGGGAAAGGGCATCATCGGGCATCGCGTAGCTCACAGGTCAGACTTGCGGCGCAGATGCAGCGGCGCAAATGTGTCGGATTGGCGCAATTCGATCTGACCCTGCTTGGCCAGTTCCAGTGTGGCGGCAAAGGTCGAGGCCATGGCAGATCGTTGCCGGTTGGGCGCGCCGCGCCAACCTTCGGGCAGCCACGCTTGCAGGCTGGTCCAGTCACTCGCCCCCGGCAGCAGGCTTGAGAGCCGCGCGAGTGCTGCCTCATAGGGGTAGATGTCAGAGCGATCGAAAGCATAGGGGCGAAAGTCGTCACGCGTGCGCAGCCGCGCATAGGCGCGCATCAGATCCAGCAGACTGGCCTCGAACTGGGTTTTGCGCGTAACCGCCAGTGCTTCGGGCGCACCACGCATGAAGAAATCACGCCCCTTCTGGTCACGCCCCATCAGCCGGGCCGCCGCTTCGCGCATCGCTTGCAGGCGTTCGAGCTGATAGGCCAGATGCGCCGCCAGCTCTTCACCCGATGGCCCTTCCTCGGTCGGATCAGGGGGCAACAGCAAACGCGATTTCAAGAAGGCCAGCCATGCCGCCATGACCAGATAATCCGCCGCCAGTTCAATGCGCAAGCTGCGCGCGCGCTCAATGAAGCCCAGATATTGCTCCGCTAACGCCAGCACGGAAATGCGCCGCAGGTCGATCTTCTGAGTGCGTGATAGCGTCAACAGCAAGTCAAGCGGGCCTTCAAAACCATCGACATCAATGATCAGCGCCTCGGCTTCGCGCCGGGCGGCCACTGTCTCGGTCTCTTCCCACTCGTCAGACATCACGCAGATCCTCGCACTGCGTCATGATAGCCGCGCTGTGCGGCGGCTGTCCACATGCCCGCGCGCTTCAGCGGTTTTCCCAGTCGCGCAACCGCGCAACGTAGCGCGCCAGCGTGTCGATCTCGATATTGACCAGATCGCCAACCGCGACATCACCCCATGTTGTCACCGTCTTGGTATGCGGTATCAGGTTCACGCCGAATTCCGCGCCCTCGACCTCGTTCACGGTCAGGGAAGTGCCGTTCAGCGCGACCGAGCCTTTGGGCGCAATGAAGCCTGCAAGATGCTCTGGCGCGCGGAAGCGGTAACGCGTGCTCGCACCCTCGTCCTGCAGCCCAACAACCTCTGCCACGCCATCGACATGGCCGGACACGATATGCCCACCCAATTCATCGCCCAGTTTCAGCGCGCGTTCCAGATTGACCCTGCGCCCGACGCCCCATGTGCCCAGATTGGTCTTGGCAACGGTCTCGGCCGACACCTGCACCTCATACCAGTCCGGTCCCAGCGCCACGACGGTCAGGCATACCCCGTCCGACGCGATGGACGCGCCCAGATCGATGCTGTCAGTCTTGTATCCGGTGGCAATTCGCGCGCGCAGATCGCCCTGCTGCTGCAGCGTGCGGATGACGCCGATATCGGTGATGATGCCTGTGAACATGCGATCCCTTCCAAACCATGTTGCGCCCAGAGGCAGAGCTAACCCGCATCACGCCCCTTGGCAAGCGCGCCACAATCACGCCGAAATTGACTGTTATGACGCTGACATGGAAACAATTCTGTGTTTACCTTCTTCACATTGAGCAGTGCTAACCTTTGTGGATTAGGTACCAAAATATAAGGCGCGAAACATGCGCGTAAGTGGAGACAACAGGCGGTTGCTGTTCCTGCAGGGGCCGCATGGCTGGTTTTTCAATCGCCTGGCCGCGGGTTTGCGCGCAGCCGGTGTGCAGGTCTGGCGTGTGGGGTTCAATCAGGGCGACGCAGTATTCTGGCGCAACAAGGCCAGCTACATCCCTTTCACCGATACAATCGACGCCTGGCCGGATCGCTTCCGCCAGATCGTGGACGCGCATCAGATCACCGATATCGCGCTTTACGGCGATGTGCGCCCGATCCACGCTCAGGCCATCGAGATCGCCCGCGCGCTTGGCCTGACAATCCACGTTTTCGAGGAAGGCTATCTGCGCCCCTATTGGGTGACATATGAACGCGAGGGCGCCAACGGGCATTCGCGCCTGATGGATCTGGACTTGCCCGCGATGCGCGCGGCGCTTGAGAAATGCAATCTCGAACTGCCCGACCCGCCCGCGCATTGGGGCGATATGCGCCAGCATATCTTCTATGGCGCGCTCTATCATTTCTGCGTCATGGCGCTAAATTGGCGCTATCGCAACTTCCGACCCCACCGCGATCTGAGTGTCACACAGGAATTCAAGCTTTACCTGAAGCGCCTTTGGCTGATGCCATTGCATTCGCTGGAACGTCAGATCGAGAGCTGGCGCGTGCGCAATGGCGGCTTTCCCTATCATCTGGTGCTGTTGCAACTGGACCACGACTCCAGCTTTCGTGCGCACAGCCCCTTCAAGTCGCAAACCGAATTTCTGATGCAGGTCTTTGACGGCTTTGCCAAGGGAGCGCCTCGCCATCATCATCTGGTGATCAAGGCACATCCACTGGAAGATGGTCGCGCGCCCTTGCGCACAACCATCCGCGCGCTGACCAAGGGGCATGAACTGGAAGGCCGCGTCCATTTTCTGCGCGGCGGCAAGCTGGCACGGCTTCTGAACCACGCACGGTCCGCGGTCACTGTGAATTCGACAGCCGCACAACAGGTTTTGTGGCGCGGCATGCCGCTGCGGATTTTCGGCCGCGCCGTCTATGACAAGCCCGAATTCGTCTCGACACAACCGATTGATGCGTTTTTTGCCAAGCCCACCCGCCCTGATGCGCGTGCCTACCGGGACTATCGCCACTTCCTGCTGGAAACATCGCAAGTGCCCGGCGGCTACTACTCGTTGGGGGGGCGCAGGCAGTTGATGCGACATCTGGTGGATATGATGCTTGCACCGCATGATCCCTATACATCACTGATCCGCGGGGACGCGGCACCAAGGCAACAGTTGCGCATGGTGCGCTAGGGTCTAACCCATTTCAACGCTTGGCGTTTTCGCCCAGACGCTGTATGCTTTTTTCAAAAATCAGAGGCACGTCCTTAAACAGGAGCCCGAGCAGTGTTCGTTTCGACCTTTACCCTGGGCCGCAGGCTGGCCCTGATGGCCGCTGTTGTGGCCATGGCATCTTGCGCAGTGTCGCGTGATGGCCCCACCAAACGCGAGATATTTGAAGGCTCGGTCATGCGATCTGGCGATGCGCATATCGTCATGGTCACCAAGCGGGTCAGCCATGCCGCAAACCGACCTGAATCGCTTGGCTTCAGCCATGCATTACGATCCGGCGCACTGATGGGCGGCGACACGATCCGTCCTGGGGATGTGATCCGCCTGAATGTTTATGAAAACGTCCCCGAAGGTCTGCTTGCCCCGTCAGAGGCCAATAACGCGATCCTTGAAGAACTGCAGGTTGATGATGCGGGCTTCATTTTCGTACCCTATGCGGGCCGGATACGCGCGGCGGGCCACACGCCTGACGCCTTGCGGCGCATCCTGACACAGTCGCTCGATGAGCAGACCCCCGACCCACAAGTTGTAGTATCGCGCGAACAGGGCGATGGGGCGACAGTGTCCGTTGCCGGGGGCGTGAACTCTCAGGGTGTATATCCAGTCACCCGCGCGTCAAACCGGCTCAGCTCCATGATCGCGTCGGCAGGCGGGGTGGCCGTGCCCTTGGAGACTGCGCAGGTTCTGGTCACGCGTGGCAACCGTCAGGACAGCGCCTGGCTTCAGGATATCTATTCCAATCCGTCACTGGATATCGCCATGCGCGGCGGCGACCGTATTCTTGTGCGACAGGACCAGCGCGCCTTTTCAGTCCTGGGGGCCACTGGTAGCGCCAACCGTATGACCTTTGATACGCGTGAAATCTCGGCCATTGACGCTATCGCAATGGTCGGCGGCCTCGATCCGATGCGCGCTGACCCTACGGGTGTTTTCATTTTCCGTGATGAAGTGCCGGAAGTTGCCACCGAGATACTGGGCATCGGTCGGTTCGTCAGCGATGTGCGTTTCGTCTATGTGCTGGATCTGACCGCGCCGACCGGCATGTTCAATGCCCGCGACTTCAAGATCCGCGACGGTGATACGATCTTTGTGACCGAAGCGGCATCAGTGCTGTGGTCACGCCAGATCGCCTCGCTGACCGGGTCTTTGGCTGCGGCGCGCACTGTGCGCAACTTCAGCAGCCCGGAATAAGCGCAACGCAGATGGCACAGACTGCGCCAGAGCCAGTCCATGCCTATACAGGTGGGTTTCTCGGCCTTTCGGCGCAGGCACGGCGTATCCGTCGCATTCTTGCGCTGGCGGGCCACCCACTACGACTGGGATTGCCGGGGTGTCATGGCCATGTTGCTGTCTGGGGTCATGCAGCACATGCTGCGCGCGGGGAACGTATCGCGGCAAGACAGAATGCCAGCCTGATCCGGCTGGAAGACGCGTTCCTGCGCTCGCTCTTTCCCGGTCGCGCGGGCGAGCCAACTCTGGGCCTTCTGATCGACCGCCAGGGGATTTACTACGACCCATCGCGCCCGTCTGATCTGGAAACGCTGCTGGCCATCTGCCCCTTTGATGATCACGCGGTCATGGAGCGCGCCCGGCTGGGCATGGCACGGCTGAAACACGGCCAGTTCACCAAATATGCCGCCCATGATCCCGATCTGCCCGCCCCAGAGCCGGGCTATGTGCTGGTCGTGGATCAGGTGCGCGGCGATGCGTCCTTGCGCCATGGCGGGCTTGACGGCCCGCTGCCGCCTCACCTGTTTCGTGAGATGCTGGTGCAGGCGCAACTGGATTTCCCCGGCGCGCGCATCGTGATCCGCAGCCATCCAGAAACGACGGATGGCTTTCGCGCAGGCCATTTCAGCGCAGCCGACATCACAGGCGATCATATCTCCTTCTGCGATACGCCAGTCTCACCATGGGAACTGCTGGAAGGGGCCATCGCCGTCTATACCGTGTCATCGCAACTGGGGTTCGAGGCGATCTTCGCAGGCCACAAGCCGCGCGTCTGGGGGTTGCCCTTCTACGCGGGCTGGGGCCTGACAGAGGACCAGACCCCCCATCCTCGCCGCAGACGCAAGCTGACCCGCGCGCAGCTCTTTGCAGGCGCGATGCTGCTTTATCCGCATTGGTATGACCCCTGCCGTGACCGGCTGTGCAGGTTCGAAAATGCACTCGATCATCTTGAAGCAATGCGTCGTGCTTGGCGAGAGGATCGTAGCGGACATGTTGCACTGAATATGCGGCTGTGGAAACGCCCTCATCTGAACGCGTTCTTCGGGCGCTGGCAAAGGCTGCGTTTTGCCAAGATGCCCGACCTCGCGCGCAGCACTCTGATCTGGGGTAGCACAAAGGCACCCGATCAGGGCCGCGTCCTGCGCATCGAAGACGGGTTCCTGCGTTCGCGCGGACTTGGGGCGGAACTCACCCCTCCACTGTCGCTGGTGACGGATGATCTGGGCATCTACTACGACCCGACCCGGCCCTCGCGTCTTGAACACCTGATCGCCACGCCCCGGCCACCGGGCGGCGAAACACGCGCACAGGCGTTGCGCGACGCGATCCTGCGCCACGGGCTGAGCAAATACAATCTGCAGGGCACCCTGCCCGATCTGCCACCGGGCCACCGCATTCTTGTGCCCGGACAGGTCGAGGATGATGCTTCGATCCGTCTGGGCACAGATGCGATCTGCACCAATCTTGCGTTGCTGCAAGAGACCCGCGCCCGCAATCCCAATGCCGTGATCCTGTACAAACCGCACCCCGATGTTGAAGCCGGTCTGCGCCCCGGCGCAATCGCAGATGATGTCGCGCTAGAATACGCTGACGCAGTGCTGCCACGCACTGACCCGGCCCGACTGCTCAGCCAGGTGCAGGAAGTCTGGACACTGACCTCCACGCTGGGTTTCGAGGCCCTCATGCGCGCGGTGCCTGTCACGACACTCGGCGCACCCTTCTATGCCGGTTGGGGCCTGACCCGTGATCTGGGCCATGTTCCTGAGCGGCGCACCGCACGGCCCAGCCTGAACGCGTTTCTTCATGCTGCCCTGATCGCCTATCCGCGCTACTTCGACCCCGTCAGCCGACTGCCCTGCCCGCCCGAAGTCGCGCTGGAGCGACTGGCCCAGGGCCAGATCAAACGCGCGCCCGCCCTGCGCCTGTTGGCCAAGCTGCAAGGCGCGCTCGCCAGCTATCCTCAACTCTGGCGTTAACAAGCTTCATCTTGCCAGAAATACTCGCGGGGGCATTCGGCCTCAGGCCGGATGGGGGCGGCAGCCCCCTGAACAAAAATCTTGGCCGAAGGCCACCGCAAGATCACAGATCAGTCATTCACCAAGCGGCTGACCACGATGGTCACTTCCGGCTTCTTGCCGATCTCTTCCATCACCACCTGGCGCACAACGCGGCGCATCCCGTCATTGAGCTTGTCATCATCCGACATCACCTTGTGACCGGCGCGCGAGATGAAATCTTCAAGCTCTGCCTCGATCACTTCATTAAGCATCTCACCCCCGCGCCCTTCCGTGGCCAGGCCCGCGATCTCGGCCCAGGGTGCCCCAAGCGCCTCATTTTCTTCGTCAAGGATCAGCGTCACGAAAACATGCCCGCCAATAGCCATGCGGATACGGTCGCGGATGATACCATCCATCGCCCCGATCTTGCGCGACCCATCCAGATAGATACGGCCGGTTTCCACCTCATCCACCAGCACAGGCACATCGCCGGTCAGATCACAGACCGAGCCATTGGGCACCACCAGCGCACGCCGTCCATTGGCCAGCGCCAGTTTTGCATGCTCGCGCAGCATCCGGTGTTCCCCATGCATCGGGATCACAACCGCCGGGTTGATCAGCGCCTGCATGGCCTCCAGATCCGGGCGGTTGGCATGGCCAGAGACGTGGTAAAGCCGTTCGGCATTATCCACCACATCAACGCCCATTTCCGACAGCGCATTGATCACCCGGCCCACGCCACGTTCGTTGCCCGGAATGGTCATGGACGAGAACAGGAAGGTGTCGCCTTCCTTCATGTTCAGCCCCATGTAATTTCCGCGCGCCAGTTGCGCAGATGCCGCGCGCCGTTCGCCCTGCGACCCGGTGACAATCAAAAGCAGGTTCTCGCGCGGGATGGACTTGGCTTCCTCCGGACTGATCGTGGATGGCATATCCTTGAGGATGCCCGCCTCGCTCGCCACCTGGGTCATGCGCAGCATCGCGCGCCCCATCAGGCAGACCGAGCGCCCGGCGTCATGCGCCGCAACCGCCAGCGTTTTCAGCCGGGCCACATTGGATGCGAAGGTCGTCGCCACGACCATGCCTTTTGCATCACGCATCAGTTGTGCGATGGGTTCGGCCAGTGTTGCCTCCGACCGGCCCGCATGCCGGTTCATCACATTCGTGCTGTCACAAAACATCGCCTTGACGCCGGTTTTGCCGATCTCTGCCAGCAGGTCGGGGTCATGCGGCTCGCCCACACCTGGGGTCAGGTCAGCCTTGAAATCGCCAGTATGAACCAGCCGCCCTGCAGGTGTGTCAATGATCAGTCCAGAGGCTTCAGGCAGCGAATGCGCGACCGGGAAAAATTGCACCCGGAATGGGCCAAGTTCCAGCGCTTCCGGCGCTTTGCCGACAGTGATCACCTGTTGCGGATCATGGCCCGCATCCTGCATCTTGTGCCGCGCGATCCGCGCTGTGAAGTCGCGTGCATAGACCGGCACACGCAACCGGTCCCACATCTGCCCCACAGCACCAACATGGTCTTCATGCGCATGTGTGATGATCACTGCTTCCAATCTGTCGCGGCGCTCTTCCAGCCAGCTCAGGTCAGGCAGGATCAGGTCGACACCGGGGCTGCCATCCATATCGGGGAAGGTCACACCCAGATCAACAAGGATCAGCCGCTCGCGCCCTTTCGGCCCATAGCCAAAGACATAGGCGTTCATGCCCACCTCGCCGGCGCCCCCAAGTGGCAGATAGATCAACCGGTCCTTGCTCATGCTCGCTCCTCGAAGCCATTTCTCTTGTTATAGTCGTGTATGACGCGAAGGCCATGCAATGTCAGATCATCCTCAACCCTGTCAAACAGGTTCTCGGCAAGCGCAAATAAAGGCGCAAGCCCGCCGGTTCCGATTACCGTCATCGGGTGGCCGTATTCCGCCTTGATCCGCGCCGTAATCCCTTCGACCAGACCGATATACCCCCAGAACACCCCCGACTGGATACATTCCACTGTATTCGTGCCGATCACCTTGTCTGGGCGCGAAATATCCACATGCGGCAAGGCCGCAGCGCCCTGATGCAATGCTTCCAGTGACAGGTTGACACCTGGCGCGATCACGCCGCCGATATAGGCCCCGTCCCGTGCCACCACATCGAAATTCGTCGCCGTGCCGAAATCGACAACCACCACATCGCCGCCATGGCGCTCGAATGCCCCGGCAGCATTGGCCAGACGGTCAGGACCGGGCTTCACACCCTGATCCACGCGCGGCGGGGTGGGAAGCAGGCAATCGGGCTTGCCAACAACCAGCGGACGGCAGTTGAAATAGCGATCACACAAGACACGCAGATTGAACACCACGCGCGGCACAGTGGAGGAAATCACGACATCCGAAATATCGGCATAAATGCCCGTCAGGTTCATCAGGCTGTTGAGCCAGACAAAATACTGGTCTGCCGTGCGCTTCACATCCGTCGATGTCCGCCATGTCGCAATGAACTGCGTCCCGTCCCAGACAGAGAAAACAGTATTCGTGTTGCCGCAATCGATTGTCAGCAGCATGGCTTATCCCCCAGTTCAGGCAAAATAGACATCTGCCGCAGGAATTGCACGCAACCCTTCGCCCGTGCGCAACTGCAACGCGCCATGCGCGTCAATCCCCTCGAATGTGCCGGTCACGCTGTCATGCACCATCCGCGCGATCATGGGCTGACCCAGACGCGCCGCGCGATCGAGCCACGCTTGCCGGATCGGGGCGAATCCATAGGTGGCAAGCTGGGCCTCCCACCGCGCAAAAGCCGGGGCGAGGCAGGCGAGAAACTCTTGCGGGGTCACATTCAGCCCGGTTTCCCCCATCAGGCTGACCGGCGCGACAGCCCCCGCATCTGCGGGCGGGGCCGCGCGCAGATTGACGCCGATGCCAATCGCCAGATGGCCCACCTGCGCCCCATGACCGATGCTTTCGAGCAGGATACCCGCCAGTTTGCCGCCATTCAGCAGCACGTCATTGGGCCATTTCAGCGCGAAGGCATCAGGCCGGCCCGTCACAGTCACCAAGGCTTCATGCAGCGCCAGCGCCGCGATGAAAGAGCGCAGCGCCACTTGTTCCGGCGGGCCACCGGGGCGGGTGACATAGGTGGCTGCGAAATTTCCCTCAGGGTCGCGCCAGTCACGCCCGCGCCGCCCACGCCCCTTGGTCTGGCGCAGCGCCAATATCCATGTGGGCCCGGACAGACCCGGCGCGCGGCGCGCGGCTTCGGCATTGGTGCTGTCGATTTCGGGCAGAATGATCTGCCCGACACCATCCGGCCAGTTACTTGACAAGAGCTTCTGCCGCCAATGCCGCCACGCCCTCGATCCCGAACAGGTTGATCACACCCAGAACCATGATTGCTGCGGACGCCACCAGCAAGGTTGCCTGAACCGGCGCGCGCACTGTGTCCAGTGGCTCGATTTCATCGCCGAAATACATGTAATAGACGATGCGCAGATAGTAGAATGCGCCAATGACCGAGGCGACCACACCTGCAACCGCCAGCCATGTCAGCCCGGCCTGAACTGCCGCCCAGAGCACATAGAACTTGCCAAAGAAGCCCACCAGCGGCGGCACACCGGCAAGGCTGAACATCAGCACCAGCAGCGCCAGTGCGCGCAGCGGTTCCGCCTTGGAATACTGACGCAGATCAAGAATATCGACCACCGCCTTGCCATCGCGTGACATGGTCAGAATAAAGGCAAACACGCCGATATTCATGGTCACATAGATGGCCATATAGACCAGCATGCCCTGCACGCCCTCGACCGTGCCAGAGGCCAGACCGACCATGGCAAAGCCCATATGGCTGATCGAGGAATAGGCCATCAGACGCTTGATATTGCGCTGTCCGATTGCGGCAATCGCCCCAAGGAACATCGAGGCCACAGCCAGAAGTGCGATGATCTGCGTCCAGTCACCCGGCACAACACCAAAGGCTTCATGCACCAGCCGCGCGATCAGCGCCATGGCCGCGACCTTGGGCGCGGTCGCAAAGAACGCGGTCACAGGTGTGGGCGCCCCTTCATAGACATCCGGCGTCCACATGTGGAACGGCACCGCCGACACCTTGAACGCCAGACCCGCCAGCATGAAGGCCAGACCCATCAGCAGGCCAATGGACATGCCATCTTCCGAAATGGTCGAGATGATGCCTGCAAACAGGGTCGTGCCCGCATAGCCATAAGTCAGCGACGCGCCATAAAGCAGCAGACCAGAGGCCAGCGCACCAAGGATAAAGTATTTCAGCCCCGCTTCGGTGGAACGCGCGGAATCGCGGTTCATCGTGGCCACGACATACAGTGCCAGCGATTGCAGCTCCAAACCCATGTAAAGCGCGATCAGATCCCCGCTGGAGACCATCAGCATCATACCCACGACCGACAGCGCAATCAGGATCGGGTATTCGAATTTCAGCAAGCCGCGCGCGGCCATGTAGCCCTGTCCCATGACCAGCACCACAGCCGCCGAGACGAGGATCAGCATCTTTGAGAAATGCGCAAAGGCATCAGCCAGATACATGCCATTGAAAGCTGTCTTTGCTTCCAGACCCTTCGACCCGACAAACAGCGCCAGCAGCACCATCAGCGCCGCCGTGGCCCACATAATCGGTTCAGCCAGCTTGTCCTTGCCGCCATAGACGCCCACCATCAAGGCCGCCATGGCAAACAGCGCCAGGACGATTTCGGGCAGGGCCGTTGTGAGATCAGCTCCGATCATTGCGCGACCTTTCAGTTCTGTGCCAATTGCGATGCGGCCTCATGGGCCTGCAACGCCAGCGTATGTCCATCAACCATCGCAGAAACCGACGGGCCGATGATAT
>SKGU01000062.1 GCA_007117255.1 Natronohydrobacter sp.
TCAGCACAACCTTGAAGCCGCGCGCGAGCGTCCAGAACAATTCCAGCACCGAGATATCGAAACTCAGCGATGTGACGGCCAGCCAGACCCCCGGCGGATTGTGGCTGATCCGGTCATCCATGCCAGCAAAGAAATTGGCGACATTGCCGTGCTCGACCATCACACCCTTGGGCAACCCGGTCGAGCCTGACGTGTAGATCAGATAGGCCAGGGCGTCGGGTGTGGCACCGCTTTCCGGGTTTGCCTCGGACGCGGTCGCCAACCGAATATCGGTATCAAGCTGCAAGACTTCAGCTTGATGTGCGGGCAACACATCCAGAAGGGCATGTTCAGTCACCACTACAGGCGCTTCTGAATCATTCAGAAAATGTGCAAGCCTGTCTGCCGGATAGCTTGGATCCATCGGCACATAGGCACCCCCGGCCTTGAGAATACCCAATGCGCCAATCAGCAAACCCGGCCCCCGCCTGACGCAAAGCGCAACTGGCGTATCAGGCCCCACACCCATCTCGATCAGCACATGGGCGACGCGATTTGCACGCGCATTCAACTCAGCATAGTTAAGGCTCTGCCCCTCATAGCTGAGCGCTGCAGCATCGGGTGTACGCGCGGTCTGAGCCTCAAACGCGTGGTGGATACAGATCCGGTCATAGGCTTGGGCTGTATCAATCGGCTCAGCGCCCACGACCTCTCCATTGCTGTTGGCCGCCATCCCGGCAACGAATGCAACTGCGGCAGCAGGTGACAGTGAAGCGGGATCATGGCGCACGACTGATGCGCGCAAATCCAGCACCAGCCCGGCATCTGGTGCGTCGCCCCCGTCGCAAACTGCAATAGGGGGTGGGTTCAACACACCAAGTTGCGGATCACGCGCGGCAATATCACGCGCAAAACCCGGCGCGCGCGCAGCAAGAGCAAGCTGGTTCTCGATTGAAGCCACAAGGTCAGCAACATCCAGATCGATACGCAATGGCACCCAGCCCGACAGAATGTCGAGATGCGAAGCCATCTCTGCTGTGACATAACGCAGATCAAAGCTGCGCAGACCAAGCTGCTCACCCAGCGCCACCGCGAAACCTGCAACCATCGATGCCTTGGCCTGCCCGACCGCGACCAGAGGCGTTGAAACTGAAGCCATGCCCGCAGGCCATGGGGCGGAAGTCATCGCGTGCAACGCGCTGCGCCAGACGCCTTCGCCATTCACTACACGCGCCAGAGCCTGATCGCATCCGGGGTCGGGCAAAGGCACCATAGCGCCCTTGGTGATTTCGGTGTCAGGTGCAACTGGGAGTCCCTGTTGGCACAACAATCCCGTGCACATCAGTGCTCCGCGGGCGCACGCAACCGTTACGCTGTCGGTATCAACAGCCAGAACCTCGCCCGGTGCACCATTTGCCTCTACTATTTGGGCAGTGCTGACACATACCACCTGCGCGCCAAGCCTTATCTTGGGCGTCGTCAATGGATTCCAGTAAGGCCCATGATCCAGCGCGCGCACCAATCGTTCCAGTTCTGCCGAAGAGCGCGAGAAGTCCAGAAAGCCCGCATGCTCCGGACGATCATCACGCTTGCAAAGCGTGCGTTGGCTCAGGTCTTGGGGTTGGCCTTCCGCGCCTTGCTCCAGCGCGTCGATCACATCGACGAAGCTTTCGCTGCCGGCGACAAAACATTTTGCATTGATCGTCAGTGCCGTCTCATCCGGGTCGATCCGGAAACGCTTCTGCACAAGCACCGCGCCTTCATCGACACCCGACGTGATCTTGTGCCAGCTCACGCCATGTGTCGCCTCACCGCGAATCAGCGCCCAGACGGGCGCGTTAAGCCCGGCATATCGCGGCAAAGGGCCATCGTGGAAATTCACAGCGCCTTTGTGCGGCAACGCCAGCACATCCGCGCCCAGCACATTCAGGCCAGCGATATTCAACAGCCAGTCGAAATCCATCCCACCCAGCTGTGCAGCCAGACCGGAACCGGGTTGCAGGACAACGATACCATGCTCCCGCGCCCAGTCAGTCAGACGCGCATTGCGCGTTGCTACTGCCTTGATCACATGCCCACGCGCCAGAAGCTGCGCACCGCATTCGGCCAGAAGGGCTTCATCCCCGATCAGGACAGTTGACATGGTCTGCATCGCTCACCTCTCGGCGGGCACCCCTTGTGCCCGTGCTGTATCCTGAGTGGCCGTCGCGCGCGGCATCAGGTGTCGCATCGTATGTCTCACAAGATCACGGACAAAATGTGGCGCAATCCGTTCGTCTTTACGCTCGACCAACCGTCGCAGTTTCCATAGCGCCGCACCAACCAGCCACGAAAGCGTCACCGCAACCAGATAGGGCCGCCCGCCGCGCTTGCGGAAATAATGCGAACGCGAGGCAAACCAGTACTCCGGCATGCGTGTCCATGTTTTCATTCCGGTCGAGGCAGAGCCGATATGCACAACCCGCGCCTGTGGCAGATACATGCCACGATAGCCGACCTCCTGAACGCGAATACACAGATCCGTTTCTTCGAAATACAGAAAAAACGCCTCGTCAAACAGGCCAGCCTTATCCAGCACGCGCATGGGGAACATCACGCTTGCACCTGCGCACCAATCTATCTGTGTGGGTTGATCCGGCACACCCATCGGCACGACATGACGCGCCAGAAGACGCGAGATCGCACCCGTATGGGCGGCGCTTTCAAATTCCGACCAGACAGAAGGGAACCGGAACGCGGTGACATGGGCCACATCATCTTCGCCCCGGACATGGCTGCCAACAAAGCCACAATCAGGATGTTCCAGCAGGTAATCACGCATATATGTGATCGCGCCAGGCTCAGGGAATGCATCAGAATTCAGCAGATAGACGAAATCCGGCGTCACGCCACCGGGCAAGCCCGCGCGAATGCCGACATTGTTGCCCGCACCAAACCCCCCATTGCGGCCAGCCTGAAGGACGCGCGTATTGGGCAAGTCCTTTGTCCCATCGATCAGTTGTTCAAACGATCCGTCCTGACTGTCATTATCGACAATCACAATTGCACCTTCCACGCCCTTCATAGCTTGCACGGCGGCCTCCGCCGCGCGCAAAGTCATTGCGGGCGTGCGGTAGTTCAGAATTACGGTCAGAACAGTCCCGCTCATTCGGCGGCCTCGCGCTGCACCGGACGCCGCATAATCAGCTTTTGCAGCTTGCTGGCAAGCACGCGGACATTGGGTTCCAGTACCATCGAGTCGTGATCGCCCGGCACCTCAAACACCTGCAGATGTGGTGCGAACTGACGCCACTGATTGTCTTCAAACACATATTCCTTGGCTGCACTGACCCAATTGCCGCCAGAGACTTGCCAATGTCGGTCCAGAGCGGGGCGGAACAGCACCAGATTGCCTGCCCAAGGCTGCACGTCATAGGCTGCAACAGCGCGCCGGAACGCTGCTTCGATCGCCGCATTGTGGAAGGCATCAGCATCATCAGCGACAGGCCCTTGCGCAAGCTGCGCCTGCCATGCCTTGCGCGAACGCCACCA
>SKGU01000286.1 GCA_007117255.1 Natronohydrobacter sp.
AGTGGTCCATAGGCGAAATTCCCGGCAATCATGGCAACGGCCATCAGCAACGTGACTTGTCCGATCCCGGTCGCGGTTGCACCGTAAACATCTGTGTAAAACGGACCAACCCAAAGCCCACGCAAGCCCGCAGCAGGCGCATAGTTGACGATCAGAAGTGGCACCAGAAGCCACAATGCAGGGATGCGCAGCAGATCCATCAGCCCGCCTTTCGCACCCTCCGGGGCATCGGCTTTGGGCGGATCTTGCACCACCACCCAGATCACGACTGCGACCACGGCAGTCAGCGCGGCAATCACAAGGATGGATGCGCGCCAGCCAATCGCCTCGGCTGCCCAGGCCATTGGCAGCGCACCAAGGATATTGCCGAGTGAGCCGAACCCGATCACGGCACCGGCCAGCGTGGCGAAGACGGCAGGCGGGAAGCTGCGGGCGAAGATGTAATAAGCCGCCATCAGCACAGGCGCGCAGCCCACCCCCAGCAGCGCCATGGCCAGATGGATATGCAGCGCGCTTTCGGCCAGCGCGAAAATCACGGCCCCACCGGTTCCGCCCACGCCCAGCATGACAGCAGTGGTCCGTCTGGGGCCGTAGGTGTCCAGTGCCCAGCCCACCGGCAGTTGCATTGCGGCAAAGACCAGAAACCACAGCCCGGACGAAACTGCGAGGTCATCCGCACTAACCCCGATATCCGTCTGCAACAGCCCCGCAAGGACTGCCAGAAAAGAGCGGTAGAACTGGCTGAGCAAGTATCCCAGCACCAGAAAAAGCAGACTCAGCTTCATGATGACGCCTAAATTTGCAGCATGTTATGTTTGAGTATTGAACCTGTGAAGCAAAGGCAATGGCTCCTTTGCGCAGGTTTCGGGTCGTCTGCTGCTGCGTGCTGCGCTAGGATTTCTGCGCAAATACAGGAGTCAGCGATGGACGACATGCCCGCAGAGACAGGCAGCTACCATTATCGCGCCATGAAACGTGCGATAGCGCTCATCGACGCGCCGGGCGGCGCACAACGCAGCTTGTCTGATCTTGCGGATGAAATGGGCATGAGCCCGGCTCATTTTCAACGCTTGTTCAGTCAGTGGGTCGGTGTTTCCCCCAAGCGTTATCAGCAATATCTGTCCCTCGGCCATGCCCGCAGATTGCTGCATGAGCGGTTCTCGACGCTTGAAGCAGCGCATGAAATCGGCCTGTCAGGTCAAGCGCGCTTGCATGACCTGTTCATACGCTGGGAAGCCATGACACCAGGAGAATACGCGCGACAAGGAGCGGGGCTGGTGCTGCATTACGGCTGGTTCGACACGCCCTTTGGCATGGCGCTGGGCGTGGCCAGTGCACGCGGGTTGTGCGGGCTGGCCTTTGCCGATGCCGACACTTGCGCTGCGACATTCGCGGAAATGACCGCACGCTGGCCAAAAGCGGAGTTCATAGCCGACCCTTCCATGGCCGCGCCACATGTCGACGCTGCTATCACACAATCGGGTAACGCGGCGCTGCATCTGATTGGAACGCCCTTTCAGATCAAGGTCTGGGAAGCGCTGTTGCATGTGCCTTCAGGGCACGTCACAAGCTATGGGGCCATCAGCACAAGGGTCTGCACACCAAGGGCCGCGCGGGCAGTTGGCACAGCAGTGGGTCGCAACCCGGTGGGCTTCGTGATCCCATGCCATAGGTGCCTGCGCGCTGCAGGCGAGCTTGGCGGATATCACTGGGGATTGGAACGCAAACGCGCGATGTTGGCCTGGGAATCCGCGCGACTGGATGTTCAGAAAGCCCCGTGACGACGCAAGCCTCGCATGGGATGCAATTTTATGCATGCTCAAGGGAACGTGTAGTGATCTTATGCGTTTCATGACATTATAGAGAGGACCTGTCTCCGGAGGGATATCATGAAATTCACTGCCTCAATGCTTGCGCTGGGCGCATCAGCCTTGGTTTTGTCCGCTTGCGCACCTGACCCGAACAATATGCAAAACCGCACCGTGACCGGGGCACTGACCGGGGCCGCTGTCGGTGGTGTGGCCGGGGCCATGGCGGGCAACAGACGCACGGCACTTGCTGGCGCTGTCGTTGGGGGCGCAGCGGGCGCACTGATCGGCCAGCAGCTTGACCGCCAGGCCGAAGAGCTGCGCCGCCAGCTTGGAAGCAATGTGAATATCCACAATACGGGCGAAGAGCTGATCCTGACCTTGCCGCAGGATTTGTTATTTGCCACCGACAGCGCGACATTGCGCCCTGATCTGCAACAGGATCTGCGCGTGATCGCCACCAATCTGGTGAATTACCCGCGCAGTGATGTGATCGTTGTCGGACATACCGACAACACTGGCTCTGCGGCCTATAATCAGACACTGTCGGAACGCCGTGCGCAATCTGTTGCGCAGGTTCTGCGCGGTCAGGGCGTGGCGTCGAACCGTATTCAAACGATAGGGCGTGGCCTGACGCAACCAGTTGCGACAAATGCAACCCCAGAGGGTCGGCGTCAGAATCGGCGCGTCGAAATATTCATTCGGCCCCACCAGCCCGCATAACGTCCCTATATTGCTGTCTAAGGCCAATCCGCAGGATTGGCCTTTTTCCTTGCGCGCAGCGCTATCCGGTCATATCTTTTTACCAATATCTGCACAAGTTTCGGGCAAAATTCTGCCTGTCCTATTGCACCGGAGGCCACATGCCTTTTCAGCGTATCCAACCTGAAAAACTGTCGATCAGTGTTGTCAGGCAAATCGAACTGTTGTTGCTGCAAGGCATCCTTCGCCCCGGCGAACGTTTACCATCCGAGCGCGAATTGGCTGAGAAACTTGGTGTCTCGCGCCCATCGCTACGCGAGGCGATTGCCGAGTTGCAGGCCAGAGAGCTGCTGACCACAAAGGCCAGTGCCGGGGTATTTGTCGCTGATCTGCTGGATTCCGCTTTCTCCGAGTCCTTGGTGCGCCTTTTTGCAGAGCATGATGAAGCGCTTTTTGACTACATCAGCTTTCGCCGCGATCTGGAAGGAATGTCTGCCGAACGTGCCGCGCGACACGGGTCAGACATGGACCTTCAGGTCATTGATACGATTTACAAAAAAATGGAGGTTGCGCATCAACGCCGTGATCCCACCGAGGAAGCCCGGCTGGACGCCGAATTTCATCTCTCAATTGTCGAGGCATCACATAATATCATCATGCTCCACATGATGCGCGCCATGTTTAATCTGCTTCACCAAGGGGTGTTCTATAATCGCCAGATGATCTTTCGCCAGCGCGGCACCCGCGATGGCCTGCTCGCGCAGCATCGCGCGATCAATGAAGCGCTGCAACTACGCGATCCGGGCGCTGCGCGTGCCGCAGCAGAGGCGCATCTCGACTATGTTTACCAATTGATGAGTGATCTGAAACGCAGCGAGCGCAATGAGGATATTGCGCGCCTACGTTATGAACACGCAAAAGCCATGTAGAAGCGCCACCAGTTCAGTGGATCACGGCCGTATATGCAACGAAAGTGCCCCGCCAAATCAAAAAA
>SKGU01000029.1 GCA_007117255.1 Natronohydrobacter sp.
ACGAATCGACCGTATCCGCGCAATTGCGCGATGCGGGCGCTGTGATGCTGGGCAAGCTGAACATGGATGAATTCGCCATGGGGTCGAGCAATGAAACCTCGGTCTATGGAAATGTCGTGAATCCGTGGAAAGTGGACGGACGCGCACTGACGCCGGGCGGGTCTTCGGGCGGTTCTGCTGCGGCTGTTGCGGCGGATTTGTGCCTTGCAGCCACGGGCACAGATACAGGCGGTTCGATCCGCCAGCCTGCGGCCTTCACGGGTACCGTGGGGATCAAGCCCACCTATGGGCGCTGTTCGCGCTGGGGGATCGTGGCCTTTGCCTCCTCGCTCGATCAGGCTGGCCCTATGACCAAGACCGTGCGCGACGCCGCGATCATGCTGGAAGCCATGTGCGGCCATGATCCTAAGGATTCGACCAGCGCCGATCTGCCTGTGCCGGATTTCGAGGCGATGTTGACAGGCGATATTCGCGGGCAGCGGATCGGTATTCCGCGCGAGTACCGCATGGACGGCATGCCCGCCGAGATCGAAAAGCTCTGGTCAGATGGGGCGGATATGCTGCGCGATGCAGGGGCCGAGATTGTTGATATCTCGCTGCCGCATACGAAATACGCACTGCCCGCCTATTACGTCATTGCGCCTGCCGAAGCGTCGTCCAACCTCGCGCGCTATGACGGGGTGCGCTACGGGCATCGCGCCACACTCGCGCAGGGCGATGGCATCACGCAGATGTATGAAAAGACCCGCGCCGAAGGCTTTGGGCCGGAAGTACAGCGCCGCGTGATGATCGGCACTTATGTGCTGTCTGCGGGCTTTTATGATGCTTATTACAACCGGGCGCGCAAGGTACGCACGCTGATCAAGCGCGATTTCGAAGACGTGTTTGCGGCAGGCATTGACGCGATCCTGACGCCCGCGACACCGTCCAGCGCTTTTGGCCTGGGCGAGATGGCTGAGGCAGACCCGGTGCAGATGTATCTCAATGATGTCTTCACGGTAACTGTGAATCTCGCGGGTTTGCCGGGGATTGCTGTTCCGGCGGGGCTGGACAAGTCAGGCTTGCCACTGGGGCTGCAACTGATCGGGCGGCCTTGGGAAGAAGGTGCATTGCTCAGAACAGCACAGGTTCTTGAAACTGCGACAGGCTTTATTTCCAAACCCGCAAAATGGTGGTAATGTCAGCGAAAATGGCATGAGGCCGAGAGTATGATCCGCGTTCTTAAAGTTCTGACCCTTGCTGGTGCAAGCAGTGTGCTGCTTGCCGCATGTGACACGTCTGCCCCCTATTCCAATGTGATCGACACAACAGGGCGGGGCGTGGGCTTCAGCGATTACGCTCAGTATCTGCGCGCGCAGGAAGAACTTTCGCGGATTCGTCGGGCAGAGGCCGCACAGGCGCGTGGGATCCAGACGCCAGAGGGGGCGCCGCAATTCGCACCGCAGACGGCAGCTAGCCAACCTGCCACGATTGGGCAAGAAGCAGTTGCTGCAGTTCGCGGCACTGCGCCGGTCGCTACGACACCGCTCCCGAATGCGACCCCACAGCCGTTTCCGGTTGCGCAGACACAGCAACCGCTCGCTGCGCCCCAACCTCAGATGACGGGCCAGCCAGCGCAGACGCAGACTACCAATGCACAACCACAACCGCCCCGCGCCGCCGGAGTGAGCGAACAGAGCTTCACCCCGCAACCCTTCGGAACAGTTGCACAAAACACGCTGGTCGAGCGTGACTATGTACCGCAGGTGCGCGTCAGTGAAAGCGAGATGCCACAGGGGGCGGGCGGGCCAAACCTGTTTGTCTACGCGCTGTCGACCACGCATAATGTGGGGCAGACACTCTATAATCGCTCCCACCCGCTGCGGTGGCGGCGCTGGGAAGCGGCCTGCGCACGGTTCCCAAGTCAGGATCTGGCACAGGAAGCTTTCCTTGCCGCTGGTGGGCCAGAGCGTGATCCGGACCATCTGGACCCCGATGGCGATGGCTTCGCCTGCTGGTGGGATCCAGCACCATTCCGGCAGGCAGCGCGTACTGCACGTGCGCGCGAATAAGCGTAGCCTTTGACTGCGATCTGGCATCCATCGCCCAATTGCGGAGCAAGGCGTGATGGGCTGACCCCTTCTTTGATTGTTCTGCACTACACGGGAATGCGCGGCATCGAGGACGCGATAGCCCGTTTGTGCGATCCGACTGCAGAGGTTTCGGCACATTACGTCATCGCGCCTGATGGCAAACTCTGGCAGCTTGTCGCAGAAGATCAGCGCGCCTGGCATGCCGGGGCAGGGGCCTGGGCCGGGCAGTCTGATATCAATTCGCGCTCGATTGGGATTGAGCTGGTCAATTCCGGCGCGCAGCCCTTTCCAGAGCCGCAGATGGCCTGTCTGGCAGGCTTGATGCGCGGCCTTATGGGGCGCTGGGATATCCCGGCGCATCGCGTCATCGGACATTCAGATATGGCCCCGGAGCGCAAGCAAGACCCCGGCCCGCGCTTCGACTGGCGGCGACTGGCATGTGCGGGGCTTGCCGTCTGGCCGGAAGGCTTGGGACAGGACCATAACCTTCAACGCAGTCTCGATCAGATCGGATATCCACCCGCCATGCCGCAGTATCGCTTGCAGGCGTTCCGCTATCGCTTCCTGCCGACCGCCAAAGGCCCTGAAACCGAACACGACCGACGACGCGCCAGTTGTGTTGCAGCCGCGCTGAAGGCTTTGTGCTGATTTCAGTCTTGTCCAAATATCCGCGGGGGGGACAGCCCAAGGGGCTGGCGGGGGCGGCAGCCCCCATGTCTCGTTCAGCGCAGGTGGCGTAGCGCGCGTGACAGATCGTCATAGAGCGTCGCGCGTTCTTCCGGGCTGAGAAACGCCCCAAGCTCGACCACCCGGCCCGCACCTTCAAGCGTCAGGTAATTCTCGACCTGCGCGCCCTTGTCGATCATCTTCAGCCGGACCCAATAGGGGTTGGCCTGCCAGTGCTGCGGTGGCTGGCGTGGATTGGTGCGGTGGATCTCGATTGTGTCGCGCGTCAGATGCAGGTCTTCGCGCAGTGTCTGTCGCTCGGCGCTGTTGCGCGACAGCGCATACCAGAGCGCCCAGAGTGCCAGACCCGCAAAGGGCAACAATCCCCAGAGCACAGGCGTGCCCAGCACCCCAAGCAGGGGCAGGGCCAGAAAAGCCGCACTGATGGCGATCACTCGCGCGAAACCCACGGGCCCCATGGACAGGTTGGGCGTCAGGGCAAGGTGATATTCCGCGCCATCTTCCTTGGCGACGCAAAAGGCCCCGGACATGGCGTCCGGGGCCTGAGGCGATATTTTCCAGTAAACGGGCATGGTTATGCCGGTTCCACCTTAGTGAGCGTGCTGCTTGTCCCAATCCTCGCGCTTGGGAAGCTGCTCGAACGTGTGTTCGGGCGGCGGCGAGGGCAGGGTCCATTCCAGCGTATCGGCATGCTCGTTCCAGTAGTTCTTCTCGGTGATGCGCTTGCCGTAGCGCA
>SKGU01000224.1 GCA_007117255.1 Natronohydrobacter sp.
CTAGAACTGGTCGAGCTCTCAGGCTTCGCGCGCAAATTTCCCTGGCAATTGTCCGGCGGTATGCAGCAACGCGCCTCGATTGCGCGCGCGCTGGCCTTCGATGCTGATATCCTGCTGATGGACGAACCTTTTGGCGCTTTGGATGAAATCGTGCGCGACAGGCTCAATGAGCAACTGCTGGAGCTCTGGGCGCGCACCGAAAAAACCATCGCCTTCGTCACACATTCGATTCCCGAAGCAGTCTATCTCTCGACCAAGATCGTTGTCATGTCGCCGCGTCCGGGGCGTATCAGCGATGTCATCGACAGCCCCTTGCCGCGCGAGCGTCCGCTCGATATCCGCGACAGCCCGGAATTTATCGACATCGCCCATCGCGTGCGCGAGGGCCTGAAGGCAGGGCATCTGGATGACTGAGCTGCATTCATCTTGCTTAAAATACTCCGGGGGGAGGGCCCGCAGGGACCGGGGGGCAGCGCCCCCCTTGCGGCGGTGAACCCCATGCGCAACGTCTTTCCGGTTCTCACAGTGACAGCCTTTCTGATCGCACTCTGGTATGCGGCTGTCATCCCGATGAATGCGCAATGGGCGCAGGATCAGGCCCGCCGTGCGGGTCAGGATCTGAGCTTCTCGGCGCTGGTAGCTGACACCATGTCACAACAGCGCCCGCGCCTGCCTGCACCGCATCAGGTGGCAGGCGAGTTGTGGAACTCCACAGTGGTTGAGGAAATGACCGGGCGGCGCGGCTTCATGAATACAGGCAGCCTGTCCAATCGCAGCCTGATCTATCATGGCTGGGTGACGCTTTCGGCCACGCTTCTGGGCTTTGCCATCGGATCAGCCCTTGGCATCGCTCTGGCTGTGGGGATTGTGCATAACCGGGCGATGGATGCGTCGGTCATGCCCTGGGCGATCGCCAGCCAGACCATCCCGATCCTGGCCATAGCGCCCATGATCATCGTGGTGCTCAACGCAGTCGGCATTACCGGGCTGGTGCCCAAGGCGATCATTTCGACCTATCTGAGCTTCTTTCCGGTCGTGGTCGGCATGGTCAAGGGCCTGCGCGCGCCCGATCAGATGCAGCTTGACCTGATGAAGACCTACAGCGCTTCCGGCCCGCAGGTCTTCGCAAAACTGCGCTGGCCCTCAGCCATGCCCTACCTGTTTGCTTCGTTGAAAGTTGCGATCGCGGCAGCTTTGGTGGGGGCGATCGTGGCCGAATTGCCCACGGGTGCTGTCGCAGGCTGGGGTGCGCGTCTGTTGTCGGGCAGCTATTATGGTCAGACAGTGCAGATCTGGTCGGCGCTCTTTGCAGCAGCGATCCTTGCCGCCAGCATGGTTGCGTTGATCGGTGTTCTGCAACGTCTTACGTTGAAACGCATGGGAATGGCATCATGACGCTCATTCGCGACACAGGTGGCGTGCAGTGGGCAGGCATGACTCTGGCCTTCCTTCTGGCGGTTGGCATCGGCGGTACGGGCGATCTGGCCGCGGGAACAATGCTGTTGTTGTTGGCGGTGGTTATGCTTGGGGTGTTGCCGCAGGCCCGCAAGGGCTGGGCGTGGTCACTGGCTGTGGCCGCCGCGCTGGGCGGGGCCGCGCAGGCGCTGTTGCCCTTTGCCACATCCAGCGTGGCGGTCTGGGGCGCTGTCATTGCCATCTGGCTTGGGGCATGGATGCTGGTGGCGCAACTGGCAGATCGCCCACGCCTGCCCGGCGTTGCGGGCCGTCTCCAAGGCCTGCTTGCGCCGCTGACATTTGGCGCAACGCTTTTGTGGCTCTGGGAAGTGGTGGTGCGCGCGCTGGAAGTTCCGCGCGTGATCCTGCCCGCACCAAGCCAGATCTGGGGTCGTATCCTGCGCTCGACCGATGTGCTCTGGGTTGATTTCGTGCAGACCTTCGTCAAGGGCGCGCTGTCGGGCTATGCCATCGGGGTGGGCGCGGCGCTAGCTTTCGCGTTGCTGGTGGACCGCTCGGATTTTTTGCGTCGGGGCCTGCTTCCGGTGGGCAATTTCCTTGCCGCGCTGCCGATCATCGGCACAGCGCCGATCATGGTCATGTGGTTTGGTTTTGACTGGCCGTCCAAAGCGGCAGTGGTCGTCGCGATGGTGTTTTTCCCGATGTTGGTCAACACAGTGCAGGGGCTGGCCGCGACAGAGGCGATGCAGCGCGATCTGATGCGCACCTATAATGCAACATGGGGGCAGGGCCTGTTGAAACTACGTCTGCCCGCCGCGATGCCCTTTATTTTCAACGGGCTGAAAATTTCATCGACATTGGCGCTGATCGGGGCAATTGTTGCTGAATTTTTTGGCTCACCTACACGCGGCATGGGCTTTCGCATCTCGACAGAGGTGGGGCGGTTGCAACTGGATATGGTCTGGGCCGAAATTGCCGTAGCAGCCCTTGCGGGGTCGCTGTTCTACGGCCTGATTGCGCTTGTGGAGCGCGGGGTGACATTCTGGCACCCGTCGCAACGCGCGCGCTGAACTCCTGTGTCCAAGCAAGGGCCAGGCAACATGGAGGTGAAGAAAATGAAGAAAATGGTTTACGGGTCGGTTGCGGCTCTTGGTCTGGGGTTTGCGCCCGCAGCCTGGGCGATGGATGATGTGACCTTGCAGCTCAAATGGGTCACGCAAGCGCAATTTGGCGGGTATTATGCCGCGCTTGAAAACGGGTTCTACGAAGAAGAGGGCCTGAATGTCACGATCCGCGCCGGTGGGCCGGATATCGCGCCGCCGCAGGTGATTGCGGGTGGTGGGGCCGATGTGATCGTCGAATGGATGCCAGCGGCTTTGGCTGCGCGCGAAAACGGCCTGCCGCTGGTGAACATTGCGCAGCCCTTCAAGCGTTCGGGTATGATGCTGACCTGTTTGGCCGAAACGGGCGTGTCCAGCCCCGATGATTTCCCTGGTCGCACGTTGGGCGTATGGTTCTTTGGCAATGAATACCCGTTCCTGAGCTGGATGAGCACGCTTGGCATTCCGACCGATGGTGGCGAGGATGGTGTCGAGGTGCTGCGTCAGGGCTTCAATGTCGATCCGCTGTTGCAAAATCAGGCCGATTGCATCTCGACCATGACCTATAATGAATATTGGCAGGTCATCGATGCGGGGATCAGCGAGGACGAGCTTGTGACCTTCAAATATGAAGATCAGGGCGTGGCGACGCTGGAAGACGGGCTTTATGTGCTTGAAGATCGGCTGGAAGACCCGGATTTCGTGGACAAGATGGCCCGCTTCGTGCGCGCCTCGATGCGCGGCTGGGAATGGGCGGCCGAGAATGTCGAAGAGGCCGCGATGATCGTGCTGGAATATGACAACACGGGCGCGCAGACCGAAGAGCATCAGATCCGCATGATGGGCGAAGTCGCACTTCTGATCGAAGGCTCGAATGGTACCCTGGACATGGAGGATTATGAGCGCACTGTTGCCACGCTGCTGGGTGGCGGGTCCGATCCGGTGATCACGGCTGCGCCCGAAGGGGCGACGAC
>SKGU01000174.1 GCA_007117255.1 Natronohydrobacter sp.
CATCGGATCGGCAGGCAAGGCAGGGGCATGTTGATGACCAAACCCAAGCACCATCAGCGCCAGCGCGAGGAACGCAGCGGTCAGGCGATTCGAAAAGGTTCGGAGCATAATCATGTTATTGTGTTACTTTGGTTCCATCACTGGATCAAGCGCCTGTGACCGGTTCAAACTTCATCCTCTGGGTCCAGAATGGGGTCAAGCACCAGCAAAAGCCGCGTCTCGCCTGTGCCTGCAATGGGTGGTGAGCGATGTTTCAGCAGGCTGGGCGGTGTGGTCGGCCAACGCATCCCGCGCAGGACGATGGGCTGGCCTGTGGGCACAGTATCTACGACCTCAGGCTCGGCGCCGCGCGGGGCAAGCCCGTATTGCGTGCCCGTGCCGCGGTAGGTGCAGACCAGCCGCGCAGTGACATTATCCACATGGAATTTGCGGCAAGCATCACCGGTCACGACTTCCAGTCGCAGGCGTAGCCACGGCGCGCGCATCACGTCTGCAAACTTCTCCGCAAGGACGGAAATACTTTGTACGAACATTGCGCGTTCCGGGTCATCAGGCATATCCGCAACAATTCGCTTCATCGCGGAACGAATGGTATCTGAGCGCAGAATTTCGCGGATCTGAGGCAGATGTACCGCCGACAGATTTGCCAACCATTGGTATAGCGGCGCCTCGTCGGGCCGTAACCAGATCACGGCGGCGCAATCGGGGGTATGGATTGCACCAAGCGCATCCAGTCTTTCGACAAACCGCACACCCGCGACGGGGCTAGTTGCGAATCCCCTGAATTCGCCCCGCATCATGCCGGGCAGGTCTTGAATTTGCTGCACGCCTTGCTTTGGTTGCAAATGCATTGAAACGGTCCCTCGGTCAGCCGCCATCAGAACGGCTGGTCCATTGTGTGTATCGTCATGCCAGTCAGGCCCTCTGCATCATCTGCACAAGGCAGTTTGCGCAAGGTCAGCATCGACAGACACTCGTCCAGGTCTGATTTCGGCATGTCGCGGGCAATGATGACCACGCGGCTTGTAGTGTCGCCTTCTGGCCAGCTTTCAAGTGGGACGGGTTGCTCGAAGATGTGCTGCACCCCATGAAAGACAAAGGGGTTTGGAACATCCTTGATATGCACAATTCCTTTCAAGCGCAGCACATTGGTTCCGCGCAATGCGATCAGCGTATCGAGCCAGAAATCGAATATCTCAGCCGCGATTGGATCAGCCAATGTGATCGATGCCGTTGCGATCCGGTCATCTTTGGCATGGTGTGATGGCGCACCCAGCTCCATGGGGTTGGGCTGTGGCGCAGCCATACCTGACAGTCCGGCCAATGGATCAGCAGCGGGTTGGGCAAGCCATGCCAGCGCATGATCTGCGGCCATTGGCTTGCGCAGCGCACCCAAGCCCCACAAATAACCACTGGGCACAATACCCTTATCCGCGACGATACGGGGTGTGCCGGGGTTCAGTCGGTCAAGTCGCGCCTCCAATGCCACAAGGGCCGTGGCATCGGTCAGATCGCGTTTTGACAAAACGATCCGGTCGGCCATTGCAACCTGCGCCTGTGCCTCGGCATGACGATCCAGCGTCGCCGCCCCCAGCACTGCATCCACTACTGTGACCGTTCCGTCCAGCGCGTAATTTGGGGCCAGCACCGGATCAACCAGAAGCGTGTGATGGATCGGGCCAGGATCCGCCAAGCCGGTCGTTTCAATCACCACGCGATCAAACGCCAGTTCATTGCGCACTCGCCGCGCCAGCAGCGAAAGCAGTGTCTTGGACAGATCCCCCCGGATAGAGCAGCAGACACAGCCGCCGGGCATGAGGACCACATCCTCTGCGGCCTGCTCGATCAGGTCATGGTCCAGCCCTGCATCGCCGAATTCGTTCACCACCACGGCGACCCGCCCTGCAGCGGGGTCATGCAACAAACGGTTCAGAAGTGTTGTCTTGCCTGCGCCGAGAAAGCCGGTGAGCAGCGTGACGGGAATTGGATCGTGCATGATGGCCTACTGGCTTGAATGGTTTGGACAAGTATGATTGTTATAATATAACATTAAATTACACAAGGCCACGCCATGTCCAGTATCGAATTCCAACCCCGTCGCACGGTTGAAGAGGTCGAGGAAGGCAATATCCTTGCCCCTAAGTTCGGGCCCGACAGCCTGATGCCCTGCATCACGACCAATGCGGCGACGGGCGAGGTGCTGATGCTGGGCTGGATGAATGCTGACGCCCTGCGACTGACGCTGGAGACCGGCGAGGCGTATTACTTCAGTCGGTCGCGGCAGTCTCTGTGGCGCAAAGGTGCGACATCGGGGCTTGGACAGCGCGTGGTTGAGGCGCGGATTGACGACGATCAGGACGCAGTTTGGCTGCGGGTAGAGGTGGCGGGTTCTGGCGCGTCCTGTCATGTCGGCTACAGGTCTTGCTTTTACCGGGCCATCCCAATCTGCGATGCTGCTGGCGCGCCTCTGCACTTCACTGAAAGTGCGAAAGCCTTTGACCCTAACATAACCTATGGCGATGCGCCCAATCCCACGCGGCTATGAGCTTTACACAGGAAATCCGGCAGAAAAGCGCCAAGCTTTGGCACATAAGGCGGGTCAAGCGCATGGTACGGGATCATCTCGGTCTTGGGCCTCATGCCCTGATTGGCGTGGTGGAACTGCCCTGCGCGTTGCTGGATTGTCCCGGTCCCGTAACACAGATCAGTATTCTTGGCCTTGACCTGACGCGCCGCGTTATCCTGTTGCATTGCCCTTTGGCGGATATAGGCGTTGCTGAACTTTCCAGCGCATTCATGGAAGGTGACGGAGCGTTTCAGGACAGACATTCGAATAATATTGACTATAGACGATAGCACGCGGATCCAATCTGATCCATTGTAGTTTGCGAGCGTGATTGACGCCAATTATTCGCTGCATGCGTCTATCTGTTCATGGCACGACTAAGAATGATCACGGGCCAGACCCCCAGAGCGACAATCAACAGTGCCGAGTCTGACGCGCTGTCCTTTACTTTGCATGACGGCGAGATGCTGGCGCCGCCCTGACCTTCGGCGTTGTTATTGCTTGGGTGTAAAACTTGATCAGCGTGTCGCTCTCCCGTCCCGCGCCTCGGTCAGAACCCAGCGTGCCATGAAAAGTGCCGACCGACGAGGGGCTATGTGATCATCCGAAATGAAACACCCAAGTGTTCTGCAAAACAGGAATTCGGCCTGCTTTGTCGTCTAACGCCACAGGCTGAGACCCGCGCGCGAGATGCTTGATCTTGTCGGGCTTGGCGCGCTCACCGCACGAGTTGTAAGGTGGCCAACAGCAGTGCTTGGTGAAATACGGGCCGCGCAGGCTTGTGGCACTGTCCGGTCTGGGGATGAGTTCAGACATTGTTTTGGGTGTGCGTTTGCGCATCTGCGACAGTGTCGCGCCGCTGGAGCAGCCTTGGTATTGCGCGGCAGATTGACAAAGCCGAGTGTTTCC
>SKGU01000148.1 GCA_007117255.1 Natronohydrobacter sp.
CGAGGCAGGGGCAAGGCCCCTGCCAAGGGCGGGTGGGTGGGGCGTGATGGGGGCGGGCCGGAAAGAATGCTTATCATATGCCGCACTTAGCACGCAGCCGCGCAAGCGTCACTGCATTTCCGTCAGCGCAAAAATCATATCCCTATGCGCAATCCCGGCATCCAGATATTCCGGCCCTGTCACCTGAAACCCCAGCTTTTCATAAAACCCGATGGCATGTGTTTGCGAGCCAAGTTTCGCCTGCACGACCCCGGCCCGCGCACGCAACACATCCAGCGCAGCATTGATCAGCGCCACCCCGACCCCGTGTCCGCGCAGTTCACGCAGCACACAAACCCGGCCGATCTTCCCCGTTACGCCATCAAGCAAGATCCGCGCGCATCCCACAGGCTCCCCGTCCAGTCGCGCCAGCAGATGCAAAGCCTCGGCGTCGCGTCCATCGACTTCTTCGGCCTCTGGTACGCGCTGCTCTTCGATGAACACAATCCTGCGCAGCGCGTGGCAGCAGGCCAGATCATCCGTCAGAGCCACCTGAAGTGTCACTGGAAATACCCCTGCAAAACGCGTGAATATACTGCTTTAAGTGCATGAATATGCTCGATTTCTGCATACTCATCCACCTGATGCATGGATTTCCCCACCAACCCGAATTCCACCACCGGGCAATGATCCTTGACGAAACGCGCATCCGATGTGCCGCCCGATGTGGACAGCACAGGGGTCAGGCCGCATTCCGCCTCGACGGATTTCACCACCAGATCGACCAATGGCCCCGGCGCGGTCAGGAAGCTTTCGCCAGAGATATGCACATCAAGATCAAGACTTACACCACTGTTTTTGCTTATTTCTTCCGCCAAAGACACCATTGCGTCCGTCAGCGATGCGCCTGAATGCAGATCATTGAAACGAATATTGAAGGTCGCTCTGGCCTGCGCCGGGATCACGTTCGAGGCCGGATTTCCCACGTCAATCGTGGTCAGCGCCAGGGTCGACGGACCAAAATGTTCGTTGCCCTGATCCAGCTCGTACCGTGCCAGATGGTGCAGATAGGCCACCAATACCGGCAAAGGATTCTTCGCGCGGTGCGGATAGGCGGCATGGCCCTGTACGCCAGTCGCGGTCACATGGACGGTCATTGACCCGCGCCGCCCGATCTTGATCATCTCGCCCATCACATCCGGGCAGGTCGGCTCGCCCACCAGACAGACAGACATCGCCTCACCGTGATCAGCCATCCAGTCCAGAAGCGCCACAGTGCCGTCAGTGCCCGGCCCTTCCTCATCGCCTGTGATGGCGAGGATGATCGCGCCATCAGGCGGCGCGTTGCGCACGAAATCCACCGCCGCCGCAGCAAAAGCCGCCACACCGGATTTCATGTCACAAGCCCCGCGCCCCCAGATGCGGCCCTCGGCCTGCTCAGCCCCGAAAGGCGCGCGCGTCCAGTCGGCATGGTTGCCCAGCGGCACCACATCAGTGTGACCGTTAAACCCGAAGCTGCGCGCATGCCCCTTGTCGCCCCAACGCGCAAACAGATTCGGCGTGCCGTTGCGGTCAACCCGCGTGCAAACAAAACCCGCACCGCTTAGCAAATCTTCGAGCAAGACCAGCGCGCCGCCCTCTTCCGGTGTGACCGAGGGGCAGCGAATCAACTCTGCAGTCAGCGCGATCGGGCAAACAGGGTCAGTCACCTTCATCCTCATCCGTGAAATACGTCTTTTGTGCCACGATCACTGCATTCTCGTTCAAGGCACGCGCCATCAGTTCACGTTCTTCATCCGGGACTGTATCACCCATTGCCAGGCGTTCGTCCAAAGTGCCGTAGCTGGTCACGTTCAGTGGCGCAACGCCAGCGGTTTTCAGCACTGCCACGGCCTCGCGCACAGCTTCTGCCTCATCCACGCCCGTCGCGTAAAGCAACAACCCGGCGCCCGTGGCATTGGGTGGCAAATCGTCATCCGGGCTACGGCCCAGTTCGACGAGCAACGTATAGGCCTGTTGTGGGCGTTTTCCGGATTTTTCGGGTTTGTCCGAGGGCTTTGGCATGACGGATTCCTTTGTGCTTTTCCTGTCAGGAAAGCCGGTCCAAGGCAAGACCTGCCATCCGCCTGCCCCATTCGGCATATAGGGGCGGCCCCGGATGCAGGCCATCTGTGGCCAACCAGTGCGGGTCTGGCGCAAGATCAAACGGCACATGTACAGCGCCTGCCTTTGCGCAGGCCTGTTGTGCGATCGCATCGAGCATCGTGGACCTGTGCCCCAGATGAGCACGCAAAGGCTGCGGGAAAACAGAAAACGCCCCCAGCGGTGGCACGGCAGAAGCAAGAACATGCTTGACCCGGTGGCGCTGGCGCAGTTCTTCCAGCAGACCCGCTGTTTCACGCGCGAAGCGGCTGGCGTTAGTCTGGCGCAACACATCATTCACACCAAGCGCCAGAACCGCAATGTCAAACGGCGCATCCCCCGCGAGCATGGCCCGCGCCTGCGCGGTTGTCGCACCTGATCGTGCATTAAGCTGCCATGACACACGAAAATGCGGAACCAGATGCGCCAGCAGATGACCGCTGAGCGCCTTGTCCTGGTGGGCGACCCCTACACCAGCAGCAGAAGAATCGCCCAGGATCAGCAGGCGCAAATCGCGCCCCTGCCCGGATACACCTGCGCGCGGGCCTGCGGCCTCTGGCAGCCGCGGTGTCCGCGCCAGAACGCCAAGGGCCTGACAAGCAAAAACCGGAGCAAGGGCAAGGCGGCTGAGAGTTTGCATGACACCCCTTTACTGCCACGCGCGCGCAGTGTCACGCGGCGGGGCTGGCCCCGGCATCCGCATTTCGCTATGAGGGGGCAAAGAAGTCTCGGAATGTGTTCATGTCCCATACGATCGCAGAAATTGCCCGCGCGCTGGGGCTTCAGGCCGAAGGTGCGCTGGATCTGATCATCACCCATGCTGCCGAACCTGCACATGCTGGGCCGGATGCGCTGGCCATGGCAACAACGCCGAAATATGCAGCCGCACTGGGAGAGGGCCGCGCACGCGCCGCGATGCTCTGGGCGGGGGCCGACTGGCGCGCGCTGGGGCTGGAGGCTGCGATCTTTGCACCCCGCCCACGTTGGGCCATGGCCGGGATCAGCGAAATGCTGGATCCGGGTTATGATTTCGGGGATGGCATCCACGCTCAAGCCTTTATCCACCCCAGCGCCAAGATCGGCGAAGGCGCGCAGATCGGCCCTTTCACCAGCATTGGCGCGCGCGCGAAGATCGGCCCGAACGCGCGGATTGCGGCAAATGTCACTGTGGCGGAAGATGTGGTGATCGGCGCAGATGTGATCTTGCATGCGGGCGCGCGGGTGGGCGCGCGCTGCGTGATCGGGGATCGTTTCATCGGTCAACCAAATTGCGTGATCGGCGGCTGCGGCTTCAGCTTTGTGACGCCAGAGCCATCGGGTGCAGAGGATGTCCGCGCCACAC
>SKGU01000137.1 GCA_007117255.1 Natronohydrobacter sp.
TGTTCGAATTTGCAAGTTTTTCTAGCCCTAGCGAGCGGTTCTTAGCTTCTCGCACCACGCCATCAAGGCCTGCGGGTCAGCGGCCACCTCTTGCGCAAGGCCATCCGCGAAACTCTGAAAGCCCGCAAGATTGGCGTTTTTCACCGCAATCAGCACTGGGATCCCGTCGGAAAGCGCAAGGCCAATGACATTGCGGAACCCGCGTCCCTCAAGTTCCGATTTGCCAAATTTGTTCAAGATCAACAGCGCAGGAGCACGGGCAAGGTCGGCCTCTACTAATCCAACGGCCGTTTCCAACCCGTCCGGATAAAGTCGGCACCCGCGCGCGTATTGTCCAAGGTTCTGACTGATTCGTACAAGATGAGCATGCCCCAGAACCTGCAAATCCATGTCACAATGCCGATCCACGCCGGTTTCACGGTTGATCTGGATAACGCCAGCCACAGGCACGCGACGCGCCAACAGGTCTTGCGCAAGCTCTGCAAGAAGCCTGTCAGAAACCCCGCGCCCCTCTGCCGTGATATACCCCAACATGGCCCTGCCCTTTGTGTGCCCACGTGTTATATGCCATGAAGTTGTGAAATGGCTATAGGATCGGATCGCAATGGCACAGGCGCCCCGGCATTTCCCGGCGCAAGGCAGCGCACATCTGCAGTATGCGGCAACTATCGAAAGGATTGGGCTGCGCCTTGAGACCAATTTTCGACCAAATGATTGACCGATCAGCGGCGGCCCTGCGACGGATAGAAATGTCGTCAACCCTCTTGGAAGGCCGCGAGCACAGTCTTGCAAGGGAAACGGCATGAGCGCGCCTGTCGGCGTCATCCTTGCCGGTGGGCAGGCAACGCGCATGGGCGGCGGCGACAAAGGCTTGCGCCATGTTGCAGGCAGGTCGCTTCTGACGCATGTCATTGACCGACTTGCACCACAGGTGAGCGCGATAGTGCTGAATGCAAATGGCACCCCAGAGCGGTTCGCCCAGTATGGTTTACCCGTGGTTGCCGACAGCCTGCCCGATTGGCCAGGCCCGTTGGCAGGCGTGCTGGCCGGGATGGATTGGGCTGCGGCACAAGGGGCAACGTCGATAGTATCTGCCGCTGCTGATACACCGTTTTTCCCACGCGATCTGGTCTCACGGTTGCAGGCTGCTACCGGCCCCTCTGGCCTGGCTGTGGCCGCGACACGCGACAACGGCGAGCTGTGGCGGCATCCGACTTTCGGGCTGTGGCCCGTCGCATTGCGCGACGACCTCCGCGCAGCGCTCAAAGACGGCTTGCGCAAGGTGGTGCAATGGACAGAGGCACATGAAGCGGGGCTCGCGGAATTCAGCACTGACCCGTTCGATCCGTTCTTCAACATCAACACGCCAGAAGATATCGCCATGGCCGAAGTCCTTGCGGGGCAGGCATGAAGATTTATGGCGTAACTGGCTGGAAAAATACGGGCAAGACCGGGCTGGTGGAACGGCTTGTCACGCAGATTGTGCGGCGCGGGCTGACCGTCTCGACCGTGAAACACGCTCATCACGATACAGAAACCGATCATCCGGGCCGCGACTCTTTCCGGCATCGCGCAGCAGGGGCAACCGAGGTTATGCTGTCTTCACCCTTGCGTTGGGCCTTGATGCACGAGTTGCGCGACACCCCGGAACCCCCACTGACAGAGTTGCTGGCGCGACTGAGCCCCGTCGATCTGGTGCTCATCGAAGGCTACAAAGCTGCGGATCACCCCAAGATCGAAACGCATCGCGCTGCGACCGGATGCAAGGTTTTGGCAGGCAGCAACCCGACTATAAGGGCCGTGGCGTCAGACACGGCCCTTGAGGGATTACTCCAGCCTGTTTTTCATCTCGACGACACAACCGCGATAGCTGATTTCATACTGACCGATCTTGGCCTGTCCCCATGAGCCAGTATGACAAGATCCTTGTCGTGGACTGGTCCGCCAATTCAACGCCCAAACGCGGTGCCGATTCAATCTGGATTGGCCAATCCGGCGCGGATGCCGCACCTCCTCCGCGGAACTTTGCAACACGGGCGGAAACAATGACCTATCTGCACGCAGAAGTAGCGGCAGCCTTGGCGATGGGCCAAAGAATGCTAATCAGTTTCGATATCGGCTTTGGCTTCCCTTCAGGCTTTGCAAAGTCGCTGACCGGCAAAGCAGAGGCATTGGCGGTCTGGGACTGGTTAGCCGCACACATCACTGACGACGACAAAAACCGCAACAACCGCTTTCAAGTCGCTGCTGAAATCAATCGGCAGTTCCTTGGCATTGGCCCGTTTTGGGGCAGACCTGATAGGCTTGATCTGCCTGATCTGCCCGCAAAAGGCAGTTTGCGAGAAGGCCATGGACTGGCAGAGTTGCGTCAGACCGAGGCACTATGCGCAGGCGCGCATCCGATGTGGAAGCTTTACACGACTGGATCTGTCGGGTCGCAAAGCCTGCTCGGCATGGCGCATCTATCTGTATTGCGTGCAGAGTTCGGCCAAGCGCTCGCCGTCTGGCCGATGGAATCGCGGGATGCCCCCATCACGCTCGCTGAAACCTACCTGTCGATCATCGACAGCGCAGTCAAAGAGGCCGAAGGTTATCCCTGCAAGGATGCGGCGCAAGTCGATCTACTGGCCCGCGCGTTCTTCGGTGCTGATATGACGAAGCTGATGTCACCAGATGCTGCGCAGTCCGTCTTGCGCGAAGAGGGCTGGATTCTGGGCGCAGGACACGCGGCCCATCTTCTGGATGTGCTTGCATCAAGCGTTTAGCCCAACTCAGTTACCCGCGATGACAGCTCTGGCTGTTACGGGCGATGGCCAAAGGCTGGTCACTAGTCAGACAAGGCCGTGCAATCAGTCCCGGTACACTGCTGCGCTACATCCTTTTCCAGTTTCGGGTCTTGAAACGATATGGCCCGCCACGAAGTCCATCTGTTGCGCCAAAGCAGATTAATTTCACGCTCAAGCACGGATTGTCCCAGTCCTGTCCTTTCGCGACCCTATTCTTGCCCGAATTGATCACGAAAGTGAAACTTAATTGGATAGAATGCGTAAGGCGTAACGATGGACAGACTGACAGAAATGGAAGCATTCGCCACAGTGGTGGATCAAGGTGGCTTCACAGACGCCGCGCGCAAGATGGGGATCTCTAAATCCGCAGTCTCGAAACACGTCTCAGCGCTGGAAGCGCGTCTTGGCGCTCGACTGCTTAATCGGACTACCCGTCGCGTCAGCCCCACGGATATCGGTCTTGCCTATTATGATCGCGCGCGCCGGGTCTTGAACGATGCAGGCGAGGCCGACAATCTGGTTGCTTCCATGCAATCGGCACCATCCGGCATTCTGCGACTGGCTGTCCCGACCGATTTCGGCGCCACACATCTGTCGCCGATTCTGGGCGAATTTCTGAACCGCTACCCGGACGTATCAGTGAACATGGTCCTAAAGAA
>SKGU01000044.1 GCA_007117255.1 Natronohydrobacter sp.
TCCGAGAACGCGCTGGTTGTGGTCGATGCTGTCTATGATGCCTTCGTTGCCGCGCTGGCCGCTGAAGGTGGCGCACTTGTCCCGCAGGCGGAGTCGGCGGGGATTGTTGCCAAGCTCTGGCCCGATGGGCACCTGAACCGCAGCGTCATCGCCAAAGATGCCGATGTGCTGCTAAAAGCGTTGGATCTGACAGACAAGGTACCCGCTGATACACGTTTCATTGCGGTCGAAACCGACGGGATCGGCCCGGAGCATCCGTTGTCGGGCGAAAAACTCAGCCGGGTTGTGGCGCTTTATCGTGCGCGTGATTATGACGATGCAGTCGAAATCACACGGCGTGTGCTGACGCATCAGGGGGCAGGTCATTCGCTGGGGCTGCACACCAGTGACAGCACACGCCCGCTGACGCTTGGCGCGCATATGCCGACCTGCCGGGTGATCGTCAATCAGGCGCATTGTTTCGCCAATGGTGGCTCGTTTGACAATGGATTGCCCTTCTCGCTCTCGATGGGCTGCGGCAGCTGGGGGCGCAATTCCATCGACGACAATCTGCATTGGCGTCATTTCATGCAGCGCACAAAAGTGGTGCGCCAGATCCCGGCGCAAGAACCCCCGCTGGAGCTGATTTTCTCAGATTACTGGGCTGAGGTGGGCAAATGACCGGGGCCGATATCATGCCACCGGGCGGGACAGTGCGCGATTGGCTTGACCAGCGCGCACGCGATCAGGGGAATCAGCCGGGATATATCTTTCCCGATGCCGCGACACTGACCTGGGCCGAGTTGCGCGATCAGGCGGCGGATATCGCGGCGCGTCTGTCCGGGATGGGGTTACACAAGGGCGATTGCGTGGCCGTGATGCTGCCCAATAGCCGTCAGGGGATTCTGTGCCTGTTCGGGGCGCTCTATGGCGGATTTCGGACGGCATTGATCAATCTTGTGGCGGGCGCAGAAGCCATCGGCTATGCGCTGTCCCATTCGGAGGCCCGGATTATTCTGGTCGGAACCAAGCAACTTGATCTGCTGGAGATGGCGCAGCAAGCGCATAGCATTTCTGCTCGGATCGTGACAGTTGGCGAAGATATTGACTGGCCCGATCACGCGGCGCGCGGCCCGCTTGGGGAACTGGGGGCGCAGGATGCCTCGATCCTGATGTATACATCAGGCACGACCGGGCGCCCCAAAGGTGTGCTGCACACACATGCAAGCCTGCTTGCCGGGGGCTGGACAGCCACTGTCGCGCATGATCTGTCACCGGAAGATCGGGCACTTTGTGTGCTGCCGGTCTATCATATCAACGGGATATGCGTGACAGTCATGGGGCCGCTGGTTTCAGGCGGGTCAGCAGTGGTGTGCGAGAAATTTTCGGCAAGCCGATTCTGGGCGCTGTGCAAAGAGCATCAGACAACCTGGTTTTCAGTTGTGCCAACGATCATTTCGCACCTGTTGCATGGCAAGGAAGACCCGGATGCCGAGACCAAGGCACGCATCCGGTTCGGGCGATCGGCCTCTTCAGCGCTGGCGGTTGAAACGCAGACCGCTTTTCAGACCCGCTTCGGCATTCCTATTGTCGAGACGATGGGTCTGACCGAAACTGCCGCGCAGATCCTGTCCAATCCGTTACCACCGGGCACGCGCAAGATCGGCTCTCCGGGCAAGGCCTTTGGAAATGAAGTCGTGATCCTGTCACCGGATCTGCAGCCCGCACCGCGCGGCAGCGAGGGCGAAATCGCGGTGCGTGGCCCGAATGTGATGCAGTGCTACTTCCGCAACCCGGACGCGACGCGCGACACATTCACCCCCGATGGATGGCTGCGCACGGGCGATCTGGGGCGAATGGATGAGGACGGCTATGTCTTTGTGACCGGGCGCCTGAAAGAGCTGATTATCAAGGGCGGTGAGAATATTGCCCCCCGCGAGGTAGATGAGGCACTTTATGGCCATCCCGATGTGGTCGAGGCTGCTGCCTTCGCGCGGCCCTGCGCGCAATATGGCGAGCGGGTTGAGGCGGCAGTGAAACTGCGCGAAGGTGCAACGGTCTGCAGCACGGAACTTGTATCGCTTTGTCAGCAGAAGCTGGGCGCTTTCAAGAGCCCGGACAGGATCCACATCCTTGATGATTTACCAAAGGGGCCATCTGGCAAGATACAAAGGCTGAAACTGGCGGAGGAAACCCGCGAGAAGGTCTGATCCGCGCTGGAGGAGCGCAGTTCAGACAAACGCAACCGGGGGCACGTCCCTCGAACATGAAACCACAAGGGAGGAAATGAGACATGATCACCTTTGCAAAGACGACAATGGGTGCTGCGCTGTTTGCAGGCGCGATGACCATCACCGGGGCCGCCACAGCACAGGAGTTCCCGGATCGCCCGATTGAACTGATCGTGACCTTTGGGCCAGGTGGCGGCGCCGATGTCATGGGACGTCAGATTGCGCAACTGCTGGAACCAGAACTGGGTGTCTCTATCCCTGTTACCAATGTGGGCGGTGCATCGGGCAACGCCGGGCTGACACGCCTGCGTACCAGCCCGGCGGATGGCTACACGATGGGTACGCTGATTTCGCTAACTGTTGCGTCCTGGGCGGCAGGCATTGGCGACAACGCGCCGGACGATTTCCGGGTGGTGGCGATTGTGCAAAGCACGCCGTCCTTCCTGTTTGTCGCGTCAAACAGCCCGTTCGAGACAGCAGAGCAACTGCTTGAACACGCACGCGAGAATCCGGGCGAGTTGACCGTCGCAACATCTGGCTATGGCACACAGGATGATGTGGCTCTGATCATGATGGCCGAACAGGGTTTTGACATGGCAAATGTGCCGTTCTCTGCACCGGGCGAACGCTATGCAGCGCCTTTGGGCGGGCATACGGATGTCATCTATGAAGAGCCGGGCGACGTGGTGCAGTTTCTTGAGTCAGGCGAATATCGCCCGCTCATGATCTTTGCCGCCGAACGTCACCCGGAATTCCCGGATGTACCAACTTCGGGTGAAATGGGGCTGGAGATGGTGTATCTCAACACCTTCCGCACGCTGTCTGTCCCTGCTGACACCCCTGATGACGTCGTCGCGCGGCTTGAATCCGCTGTCGTCACAGTTGCTGAATCAGAGCAATGGCAGGATTTCTGCGCGCGCACCTATACCTGCCTGACCCCACTGACCGGTGATGCAGCGCAAGAAGAAATCCGGGTGTTCTTCGAGGCAATCGCGGCGCAGCTGGACGACTGACGCAATGTCCAGAAACGCAACAGACGGAGGGGTCGCGAAACATCGCGACCCCGCACCCGGACCAAGTTTGGTGTCGTTCCTTGGGCGGATCGCATTGCCAGGCGGTTTCCTGGCGCTCGCCTTGATCCTGCCGTCCTACATGTTCGACCGTCCGCTGCGCATCCGGGCGCGGGGGTTGGGCCCAGACGCTTGGCCAACGATCTTTCTGAATGCGATCA
>SKGU01000074.1 GCA_007117255.1 Natronohydrobacter sp.
GCCATCGACATCGCCGCGCATAGCCGGATGCTGGACCCGATCCTAGAGCCATTCCGCGCCTATCTGCGGTCGATCCCGCTCAGGGTGCCGCAAATTCCCATCATCTCGAACCGCACCGGGCTGGAGCTGACCGCCGAGCAGGCCACCGACCCTGAATACTGGGTCCAGCATCTGCGCAACACGGTGATGTTTGGCGATTGCATCCAGACCCTGAGCGCGCGGCCCAACCGGATTTATCTGGAAATGGGACCGGGCAAAGCGTTGTCGTCGCTGGCGCGGATGGCGCCTGATGTATCGGGACAGCAAGTGTTGTCGGCGCTGCGTCACCCGGACGAAGAGATTGCGGATGATCTGTATCATCTGGGCGTGCTGGCGCGGATCTGGGCCTTGGGCGGGCAGTTTGACTGGGGCCAGATCTGGGGCGAGGCGAAGCGTCGCCGCGTCAGCCTGCCGACATATCCCTTCCAGCGTGCACGTTATTTCATTGAACCGGGGCAGGCCGCGCAGGCGGATGCGCCCATGCTGGAACGGCTGGATGATATCGCTGACTGGGGCACGCGATTGGCGTGGAAGCCCGCCTATGCCGATTGCGAGACTGATGTGGCGCGCGATTTGGCCACCTTATCCGACACTTGGCTGATCTTTGCAGATGAAACAGGCGTGGCCGCGCCGGTGATCGCGGCCTTGCGCGGTGCTGGTCAGAAGGTGATCGAGGTGCGCGCAGGCGACAGTTTCGCGCGCAAATCGGATGAGCTTTATACGCTCGCGCCGGAACATGGGCGCGACGCCTATGCGCGGCTGATCTCGGAGCTGGTCGCGGCAGGTGTGGCGCCTACGCGGATTGCGCATTTCTGGCTGGTGACAGGGCGCGAGAGCTACCGTCCCGGTTCCAGCTTTTTGCACCGCAATGTCGAGCAGGGCTTCTACGCGCTGATGTTTCTGGCCCAAGCGATGCAAAGCGAAAGCCTGCCGCAGCCAGTGCATATGACCGTTGTCACGAACGGCGCGCAGGCGTTGGAAGGTGACACTTTGCGCCACCCGGAAAAGGCCATGATCGCCGGCCCCGCCCGTGTCGCGCCGCGCGAGATTACCGGCCTGAGCTGCGCCACACTGGATATTGACGACAGCGTCGATACAGCCGCGTTACTGGAAGAGCTTTGCGCCACGCCATCCAACACGACGGCGCTGATCCGCAAGGGCAAACGCTATGCGCAAGTGTTGCGCGCCGCGCCATTGCATGACGCGCTGCCTGAATTGCCGCAAGGCGCGCATTGGGTGATCACAGGAGGTTTTGGCGGTATTGGTCTGACGCTGGCCGAAGCGTTGATCACGCGTTTTGGTGCGAAGATCACACTTCTGGCGCGCTCGCCCCTGCCCGCGCGCGAAAACTGGGCCGCCTGGCAGGCCAGCCACGGCCCCGCCGATGCAACCACACGCCGCATCATGGCGCTGGAACGGCTGGAGGGGCTTGGTGGGCAAGTGCATGTCGCGGTGGCCGATGTCTGCAACATTGACGAAATGCGCGATGCGCTGGACGCGGCGCGCGCCGCCTTTGGTGCGCCCTATGGTTTGATCCATGCAGCGGGCCAGATCAATGATGCCCCACTTCTGGCGAAATCCACGGGCGATGTGGAAGAGGTGTTCGCGCCCAAGCTGCACGGGCTTCAGGTCATTGATGCGCTGCTGCCGGATGGTTCGTTGGACATGCTGGTTCTGTTTTCCTCGACCTCTACTCTGACCGCACCTGTCGGGCAGGTGGATTATGTCGCGGCAAATGAATACCTGAACGCCTTTGCGCGGGCGCGTGTTGGCAGCAAGACTACGGTGCTTGCGCTGAACTGGGGTATCTGGGCCGAGGCTGGCATGGCCGCAGATGCGATGGCGCAACGCCTGGGTACAGTTCCACAGGCACCCACGGTGCCGAGCGATCAGCCGCTTTATGATGAGATGGGGGTCGATGCGCGCGGCAACCGGCGGCTGGTCAAACACCTGTCGGCGGATGACTGGATCGTGGATGAACACCGCACCAAAGACGGCGCGGCGGTGCTGCCGGGCACAGGGTATCTGGATCTGGCCGCGCAGGCGTTGCGTGCACAGGGCGAAACCGGCGCGTTTGAAATAAACGATCTCTATTTCTTCCGCGCGGTGTCAGTGCCAGAGCAGGGCAGTCGCGAATTGCGCGCGACACTGGTGCGCAACGCGGAAGGCTATGAATTCAGCGTGCGTAGCGATGTGATTCAGGGTGGCGCGAAAGGGTTTGTTCTGAACGCACAAGCGCAGCTCGGCATGCTGCAAGAGCCTGCGCCGACGCGGCTTGATCTGGCGGCGATTGCGGCGCGGTGTGGCGCTGTGCGTGAAGGTCAGGGCATGGCCAGCCCGCAAGAGGCGCATCTGAATTTCGGGCTACGCTGGCGGGTGTTGAATCGCGTGGCTTCCGGATCGGGCGAAGGGCTGGCGCAACTTGCCCTGCCTGCTGCGGTTAGGGCAGATCTGGCTTTGGGCCATGTGCTGCATCCCGCGCTGATGGACTTGGCAACCGGCTGGGCGATGGAGTTGATCACGGGTTATAAGGGCGCGCATCTGTGGGTGCCTTTGTCCTATGGCAGCGTGAAGGTCTGGCGTGATCTGCCTGCTGAAGTGTTCAGCTATGTCCGCTTGCGTGATGGGGATGAGCCGGGTTTTGCCAGTTTTGATGTGACACTGACTACACCAGATGGCGAAGTGGTGGCCGAGATCACGCGCTTCACCATCAAACGGTTGGCCTCAGGCAGTTTTGCCGATGCGCCGCCTGTCCGTGCATCCGAACTGGAACGCGACGGGCCGTCGCAAAATACTGCGCTGTCGCCTGCCGAAGAACGCCTGCGCGAGATGCTGGCGCTGGGGATCACCCCGCGCGAGGGGGCAGACGCGTTTTTGCGCGCGCTTGCGCTGGGCCAGTCCCCGATTGTAGTGTCGTCCATTGCGCCGTCAGCCCTGATCGCGCAAGTCGATGCAGCATCGCAGCAGATCACAAGCGACACGAAATTCGAGCGGCCCGCGCTGGGGAATGAATATGTTGCGCCGCGCAATGATGTCGAGCGCACTCTGGCCGGGTTCTGGGCTGAATTGTTGGGAATTGAGCAGATCGGGGTCGAGGATAACTTCTTTGATCTGGGCGGCCATTCGCTGATTGCAGTGCGTCTTTTTGCTCAGGTTAAAAAAAGCTTCGGCGTGGAGTTTCCTATCTCGGTCCTTTTCGAGGCGCCGACGATTGCCGCCTGTGCTGCCATGATCTCTGACATCACCGGAACCAGTCCGGAGGGCGGGGCGGAGGTCAGGCAACTGCCCGTGCGCCGCCGCTTTACCCATCTTGTGCCGATGCATGAGGGTGAAGGCGGCAGTGCTGCACCCTTTTTCCTTGTGGCGGGGATGTTCGGGAATGTGCTGA
>SKGU01000101.1 GCA_007117255.1 Natronohydrobacter sp.
CCACTACGAATTGTTCGCGCTCCGCGACGACGGCACCCGCGATACGATCCATCCCAATGATCTTGGCAGCTATCTTGTGGCGCTGGTGCATTTCGCAACGCTTTATCACGTCGATCCGCAGGGCCTGCCGCATGAGTTGCTACGCGCAGATGGCACGGCAGCAGACGCGCCCTCACCACAAGTGGCCGCCTTGATGCAGGAAATTGTCTGGCGAGTCGTTTCCTCGATGCCACAGACGGGGGTTGCACCATGAGATTGCGCGCCTTGGTCGTTGCGCTGTTCCTGCCGTTTTCTGCAAACGCTGACGCCTTGATGTCACCAAGCGACACGGATGCCGCGCCTTGGCTTGGCATGAACATGACCGAGTTGCGCGACTACCAGCCGCAGCGCCCCTTCATCAATGTGATGAAAACCGCACGGGCATGGTATGCGCATCTTCCGGGGCAATGGGGCGGCTGGGAAGAGGCTGATCTGATCGCCGCCGGAGCTTTGGGCCCGCATGGTTGGCCATCCTTTGTACCAGTGGAAGTGACAGGCATTTCCACACTGCTGCTGGTCGATCTGGCAGAAGACACAGGTGGCGTTGCCGGAAATTACCGCCTGACGCATGACGGCGATGGTCAAATCGAGTTGAGCGGGCGTGTGGGCGGTGTCCGCCGCAGCGGTTTGCGTGAACTCTGGTTCAGCTTCACACCGGGCGAAGGCGGCGTGGAACTGACGATCCGCGACACCGACCCCGACAACCCGATCCGAAACATCGAGATCGTACATCAAGATCACATCCGCGCGCATTCAAAGGGAGAGTTGCTTAATCCCGACTGGCGCACGCGCATGGAGGGCATGAAACTGCTGCGTTTCATGGCATGGCAGAACACCAATTATGCGACATGGGCACATTGGCAGGACCGGCCTCTGCCCGATGACTACACTTGGACCCCGCGTGGTGTCCCACTAGAAATCCTGATCGATGTGGCCAGTGACTTGGGCGCTGACCCGTGGTTCAATGTCCCGCATCTGGCGGATGACGAATATATCGAAGCCATGGCCAAAATGATCCGCGACAGGCTTGATCCTGAGCTGACGGCATGGATCGAATTTTCAAACGAGACATGGAACTGGTCTTTCCCGCAGGCCACGGCTTCTGCCGACGCTGCCCAAGCGCGTTGGGGCAATCGCGATCTGTGGCAGGAATGGAACGCCATGCGCGCCGCCGAGATGGTGCAGATTTTCGACCGCGTATTTGCTGATGCGCGCGACCGCCTGAAGCGGGTTCTGGCCACACAAACCGGGTGGCTGGGGCTGGAAGATCAGCTTGAAGCGCGCCACTGGCAGGCCGAAAACCCCGACAACCCCGCACCCCCAAGCCTGTTTGATGTCTATGCGATCACCGGCTATTTCAGCGGCATTCTTGGCACACCCGAAGCCGCGCCAATGGTGCATGGCTGGCTGTCGGACGCGCGGGCAGAGGCACGGGAAAAAGGCGTTGCGCAAGGGCTGACCGGCACGGAGCTGAACGATTTCACTGCAAACGAAGCGCATCGCATTCTGGAGCCGAAGCTGACCGAAGATCTGCTGGACGGTCGCCACAGCGGCGACCCGCGCGGCACTGTCGCGCGCATCATCACCTATTACCTGCCCTATCATCTGGATGTCGCAGACCGCTGGGGACTGGAGCTTGTCGCCTATGAAGGCGGCACGCATCTTCTGGGTCTGGGCGAGGTGATGAATGACCCCGACCTGACGGCGCTTTTTGTCGATTTCAATTATTCGCAGGGCATGGGGCAACTCTACACTGCGCTGCTGGAAGGCTGGTATGCGGGCGGCGGCGGCATGTTCACGCAGTATTCCGACATTCGTCGGGCCAATCGCTGGGGCAGTTTCGGTGCGTTGCGCCATGTCAAGGACGACAACCCGCGCTGGAATGCGCTTGTGGGCTTTGATCCATCAACGGTGCGCCCATGAGCCCAACCATCTCTGTGCTGATCCCTGCCAGCAATGAGGCGCGCTATATCGGCGCCTGTCTGAAAGCGCTACTCATCGCAGACCCGGTGCCGGGATTCACAGTCGAGATCATCGTGATTGCCAATGGCTGCACCGACGACACGGCCATGATCGCGCGGCGCTTCAAATCCATGGCAGAACCGCGCGGTTGGCGGCTGCGCGTGCTTGATCTGCATGAAGGCAGCAAAATTGCTGCACTGAATGCGGGCGATGAAGCCGCAATCGGACGTATCCGCGTTTATCTGGATGCCGATGTCGTGGTCAGCCCTGCCCTTCTGTCCGATCTGGCCGAAGCCCTGAGCACGCCCAAGGCCCGCTACGCCACCGGCACGCCCGAAATATCCCCCTCGCCCAGCCTTGCCACCCGGCTCTATGCCCGCTTCTGGCTGTCCGTGCCCTTCATGCGCGAGGGTGCGCCGGGTTTCGGGGTCTATGCCGTAAATGCCGAAGGGCGCAGCCGCTGGGGGGGGTTCCCGGCCATCATCTCGGACGATACGTTTGTGCGCTTGCAATTCACGGCCCCCGAACGGGTTCAGGTGCGTGCAACCTATCGCTGGCCGCTAGTCGATGGCTTCCGCAATCTGGTCCGCGTGCGGCGCCGGCAAGACGCGGGCGTGGCAGAAATTGCCGCGCAGTTTCCTGACCTGATGATGCGCGACACAAAACCCAAGGCCGACATTCCGTCCCTGATGCGGGCTGATCCGCTTGGTTTTATCGTTTATGCGTCGGTCGCGGTGCTGGTGCGGCTAAGGCGCACGCGCGCGGGTGACTGGACACGCGGACGATAAGCCACAGGCGCACGGTCTCGCCATTGCCCGGTCCCTGCGCTAGAACGGCCGCAGCCCAGACCGGAGACGTCCCAGATGCAAATGCCCCTGCCCGCAACGCGCGATCTTGTGCTGATCGGTGGCGGCCATACCCATGCGCTTGTGTTGCACAAATGGGCCATGCGCCCCTTGGCCGGGGTGCGAGTCACGGTCATCAACCCCGACCCCGTCGCGCCATACACGGGTATGTTGCCAGGGTATATTGCGGGTCACTACGAGCGCGAGGAACTGGGGATCGACCTTGTGCGCCTTGCGCGCAGGGCGGGCGCGCGGCTGGTGCTGGGCCGTGCGGTCGGGCTGGACCGTGACGCGCGGCTTGTTCATGTTCCGGGTCGCCCGCCAATTGCGTATGACATTGCCGCTATAGACATCGGCATTACATCAGACCTGCCCAGCATTCCCGGTTATCTGGACCATGCTGTCTCCGCCAAACCGTTGGGGGCTTATGCGCGGAAATGGCAACACTGGCTGGCGCGGCTGCAAACGGGCGAAGTTGCGCCCGCTATGGCCATCATCGGCGGTGGGGTCGCGGGGGTGGAACTGGCGCTGGCCTCGGCCTACCGTTTGCACGGACACAACGCCCGGATCAC
>SKGU01000111.1 GCA_007117255.1 Natronohydrobacter sp.
GAATTGGGATTGCGGCTTGCCCCCAAGGATTAAGGGGGACGTCAGGTAAGGTGCGTGCTGAGCACGCACCCTACGCCAACACGGCATCCCGGTCATATGGTCAGATCAATGGTTGCGCTTGCAGGCGCTGGCGCAAAAGCTGTGCAAGTTCTACGATCACACCAGAATCACGCGCATCGGCCACAGCCATGCTCATGGCACTGTCCCGCGTCATCTGCGCAAGGGTCGCGACGAATTGCAGCGCATAGCTCCGCTTGTCTGCGGAAATTTCCCCGCAGAGCAGATCCAGTGCCAGATAAAGGTCATCGCGCAGCGCGCAGGGGTTGGGCGGGACATCCTGACTGAAGCTGGGCATGTCCGCGCGACCGAAGAATATCGGCGAAAGGGCGCTGCGAAATTCAGTCACACTTTGAAACGGCTTGGCCAGAAACCGATCCGCCCCTGCCTGCATTGCAGCCATTGCAAGATCTGGCTGGCCCGAAATGGCGATGATCAGTGGAATGCGGGGACGATGCTTGTGCATATCGCGGATCAGGTCCAGCCCAGACCCGTCGGGCAGGCCCAGATCAATGAGCACGGCATCAGGCAAATAGAGCGACAGATGCCTGCGCGCTGCTGAAAGACTGTCGGCCCGGCGCAAACGGCCTTGGGCACCCTGAAACATCAGCCGGATTGAATCGCTGGCCTGCCGACTATCTTCAACCAGAAGCAGCGTCCGTCCGCGTGTCTGGGGGCGGGCAAGCAGGTCATGGGCCGCACGGGCCTGCATAGGGGCGTCCGGCAGGGTTTGAGTTGGGGTCATCATTTCCTCCTGAGCAGCTTCTGGTATCTCACACCAAAGCCCCTAAATTTTGATTAAGCACGTCACCACACTCTGCGGCGCTTGGTCACTGCACGCAGGCAGGGGCTTGTCTTGCCGGGGGCATTTGGACTACCCATGCGCAAAAGAGCGTCTCTGGAGGTTGGAATGATCGGACGATTGAATCATGTGGCCATCGCCGTGCCCGACCTCGAGGCGGCAGCGGCGCAATACAGGGGCACTCTCGGCGCAGATGTCGGGCCAGCGCAGGATGAGCCGGATCATGGTGTGACTGTCGTGTTCATCACGCTGCCAAACACCAAGATCGAACTTCTGTATCCGCTGGGCGAAAACAGCCCGATTCAGGGCTTTCTTGACAAGAACCCGGCAGGCGGCATTCATCATATTTGCTATGAGGTCGATGACATCCTGGCAGCGCGTGACAAGCTGCGCGCGGAAGGTGCGCGCGTCCTCGGCACAGGCGAGCCGAAGATTGGCGCACATGGCAAACCCGTGCTGTTCCTGCATCCGAAGGATTTCAACGGCTGTCTGGTCGAGTTGGAGCAGGTCTGATGTCAATTATGTCCGCGATTGCCCTTTACGGGATCATCTGGTTCATGACCATGTTTCTGGTCCTGCCCTTTCGTCAAAGATCGCAGGCTGAAGCTGGCGAAGTTGTTCCCGGCACCCCTGCGGGCGCGCCACAGGATGCCCAGATGTGGCGCAAGGCCAAGCTGGTCACGCTCATTGCGACCATCGCCTTCGTGATCATCGCCGGGATCATCCTGTCCGAAGTGATCACCTATGAGAGTATTGAAGCGATCACGCGGAGTCGGTGATCTGCGTCGGATGAATCCGGTGATACATATGCGTGAACACTGCCGCGCCAACCAATGGCATGGCCAGATTCACAATCGGAATGCTCAGTCCGATCGCCAGCAGCGTACCCGGAAGCCACAGCCAGTAGAAGTCACGCTTGAACAGGTCGCGCGCTTCCTCAGGGCTGTTGCGACGTCGCGCGATCATGGTGAAATATTCGCGTGACAGCAGGAAACCGTTCAGCGCCCACAGGATCGCGATACCCCAGCCGCTTGAAATCGCAAAGACAGCCATACCAAGCAGATTCACACCGATCAGAAGCCCGAAATAGCGCAGACCATCGCTGACCGACTCGCGAAAGGGCACGCGGTTGCGCGACTCGGTTGTGCGGTAATGCTCGGCCTCCACTGCATCTGCGACATCATCGAGATAAAACCCGGTGAAGATCGAGGCGACTGGCACCATCAGGAATACCGACAGCCAGGGCAGATACAGCATCGTGCCCACCGAAAAGCCCGCCGAAACATCCTGCACCTGCCCAACCACAGGCAGGAACAACGCGCCGGGAATCAAGATCTGGACGATCAGAAACACAAGGGCGGTTAGCCCGACCAATAACGCAAGCGACAGCACCAGACCGATCCACAGAAGCCTGCGGTAACGCGGGTCGCGTAACTGGGCGAAGGCATGGCGATAGGCGAAGATCATGGCAGTGTCCCTTCTGGCAGGCGGGTCGTCAAGGCATGGGCAAGATGTGTGAAGGCCGCAATGCCGATCACCGGCATCAGCAGATTCAGAAACGGCACTGAAAGCAGCACAGCAAACGCGACCCCTGCAAACAAAAACGTCTGACGGTGGTGCCGTCGCAGGGCTTTGACGCTTGCGCGATCAAGGTGGCGCTCTGCAATCATGGTGACATACTCGCGCGACAGAAGCCAACCGTTCAGCACCCAGAATACAACGATCCCCCACAGCAAGCCAAAGATTGCGAAGCTGAAGAACGAGGCCAGGTTGATAGCCAGCATCAGGCCGAAGTAATTGATCGAATCATACCACAGCTTATAGGTGCCCTGGGAGGCCGCAGGACCAAGTGCAGGATAATGCAGTTTCTCAACCTCGCTTGCGACAGCGTGCAGGTGCAGCCCGGTCAACAACGATGCTGCGGGCGCCATCAAAAAAACCGACAGCATCAGCATGGTTGCGATAGACACGACCGAGAAGAAACTGCCCAGCCGGTCCATTCGGGTGCCGTCCGAGAAGGCGAAGCTCTCGCCGTCCATGGCGGTGAAAATCTGGATCAGAACAGCATAGATTGCGAACAAAAGTGCCAACGACAGAGCCGCACCTATCACGGCAGTCTGGCGAAAGCGCGGGTCTTTCAGTTGCCCGAAACCAAGGACGAAGCTGGTGCGGATCATGCCTGCCATGTGATCAGACTTGCAATATCGGGACGAGGGCGTTCCGGTGGTATGCTCTCGACAGTGCCGATATGCACAAACCCGGCAATCCATTCGTGATCCGCCAGACCCAGAGCGTGCTGGGTGCCCTTGTCCATGGCTGGCCAGCCAGTCAACCAGCACGCCCCCCAGCCAGAGGCAAGCGCGGCATTGACCAGCGACACGCAAACCGCACCTGCCGACAGTGTTTGTTCGATCATCGGAATTTTCTCGGATGATTTCGGGCTGGCGATCACAGCCACGACAAGTGGTGTGTCAACAAATGCACTAACGGCTTTCTCGCGCACCTCTGGCGGCAGACCCAGAGCGTCCGCGCGCGCTGCAATCGCTTCCGCAAAGCGTGTTGTGGCGCCAGGTTGCAGTACGATAAAGCGCCACGGTTCCAACTTTCCATGATCGGGCACGCGGGCGGCGGCGGTCAGCAATGTGGTGATCTCGTCCTGTCCTGGCGCGGGCGCGCGCAGCATCTTGGCGGGCCGTGACCGACGGGTCAGGAAGAACTGCATCACGGCTGGGTCATGGGTCATGGAGGCGTGATCCTTGTTGTTTGACGCAGGCTAACCTGTCCGGCGCGCGGCGAAAAGGGTCAACCCTCATGGCTTGTCCACTGCCTTGCGTTGTTAATGGATTTTTCAGCCCCAGACAGGATACTCCAACGCTGATGTTTCCGGGTTAAGCCTGCTGATGAATATACGCCTGCCACTGAACGACCAGTTATCGCGTGAAAGGCGCGCGCGCCTGCGGGCCGAACGTCTGTATGAACAGGTGCAGCGCGAACTGAAGGCCGCAAATCACCACCTGACCCGTCACGCATTTGAACTATCAGACCAGATCATATCGCAGCGCGAGGAATTGTGCCTAATGCGCAGTCGAGCCGAAACGCTTGAGGGGGTGAACTGCCAGGTCGCGCAGGATTTGCAGAAGGCCCACTCAAAGGCCGATATGGCGAATCAGCGTTTGCGCGAGGCGGTCGAAACCCTTCAGGACGGGTTCGCCGTGTTCGACACGGATCAGACGCTTATTCTGGCCAATCAGGCTTATCTTAGTGTGTTTCGCGGCTTTGCAGAAGTGCAACCCGGCATCCGGTACCGACGCGTTGTCGAGCTTTGCGCATATGAAGGGGTTGTCCTCTTGCAGGGCATGTCACCCGACACATGGGTCGAAATGATGATGGCGCGCTGGCTCCAACCCGTGATCGAACCTATGGAGCTGCATTTCAGCAAGGGGATTTCCGTCCGGTTGGCTGATCGACGTGTTGCGAATGGTGACTATGTGTCGCTGGTTCATGATATCACGGGCTCACTGCGCTATCAGGCCGAGCTGATCGAGGCGCAGCGCAAGGCAGAAGCGGCTGTCGAAGCAAAATCAGCCTTTCTCGCCAATATGAGCCACGAAATTCGCACGCCCATGAACGGGGTGGTCGGCATGGCAGAGTTGCTGTCAGAGACCGACCTCGATGACGAACAGCGCGGCTATGCCGAAACAATCAGCAATTCAGGTCAGGCGCTGGTCACAATCATCAATGACATTCTCGATTTCTCGAAAATGGATGCAGGCAAGATGAACCTGCATCCGGAACCCATCGACCTTGAGAAAGCCATACATGAGGTGCTGATCCTGCTGACGCCTGCCGCACGAGCAAAATCCATCGAATTGATTCTCGACTATGATATGTTTCTACCAAGGCAGCTTCTGGCCGATCCGGGGCGAATGCGACAGATATTGCTGAATCTGGTCGGCAATGCGGTGAAATTCACCGAAGAAGGGTATGTGCTGGTGCGCGCGCTGGGTGTGGGCAGTTCCGCGCTCGGGCATATGGTGAATGTCACGGTCGAAGATACCGGGATCGGCATATCAAAAGAAAATCAGGATCGTATATTCACCGAATTCAGCCAGGTCGAGGAAACTGCAAATCGCCGCTTCGAAGGCACCGGGCTGGGGCTGGCGATCACGCGGCAGATCATTTCCGCGATGGAAGGCCAGATCTGGGTCGAATCCGAACCTGGCATCGGGTCTTGCTTCGGATTCTCGCTGGTCCTGCCAGTCGAAGCCTCATCTGTCCCGGCGGGGCTGGAAGCCCTGCCAACCGGGTTTAAAACGGCACTTCTGGTCAGCGACCATCTGATCAGCCGCGAGATCATTGCCAGACGCTTGCAGGCGGCTGGCGTGACGGTTGTAACCGCGACCCAATCAGACGCCGCGCTGCGCAGTGTCGCAAGGCAAGTTCCAGATGTGGCGATCATCGATCAGGACTTGAACGGGCAGGATGTTGTAAACCTTTTGTCGGGCCTGAACCGTGCCAGCCCGAACTTGCCGATTGTGCTGATGTGCTCGAACATGACCGAGGCCAAGGCCGCACAACGCAGCGCGTCGGTGCGCGCCGCCCTTCCCAAGCCCCTGCTATGGCGTGATCTTGTCACGGCGCTGGGCGGCGGCACCCATCTGCGCACCACCCTGCCCGTTATGGAACAGCCTGACGAGCCGCGCGCGCCAGCGACTCATCGGCTTTTGCGGGTGCTCTACGCCGAGGACAACAAGACCAATCAACTGGTGTTCTCCAAGATGCTCAAGCTTCTGCCGATTGACCTGCGGCTTGCGGAAAATGGCGCCAAAGCGATCGAGGAATTCGCGGTCTTCCACCCCGATGTCGTATTCATGGATGTCTCGATGCCCGAAATGGACGGCCGCGAAGCGACGCGCCGCATCCGCACAATGGACGGCGGGGCATCCGTGCCAATCATCGCACTGACAGCACATGCCATGCAGGATGAAATCGACCGCATCATGTCCGCGGGGATGAATGCCATGCTGACAAAACCGCTTAGCAAAGCCGAACTGATGTCCGCATTGCACGACCATGCGCCGGCGGGGTTTCTCGATACCCCTGACGATGGGTAACTCCCAGAGAGCCGCTTCCCATCTATGCCACGTCTAAAATTGTCAATACAAAATGGCGCTCGCTTGCATGATCCGCCCAGCTTTGGGGATGGTCGGGCGCCGCGCGGCACCACCCAAACGCGCAGTGAGTCCGCGTGGCAGGGCGATATTCTGCGCCCAGCGCGCAACGCGCAACACTAGATGTCGCGCAAAAAGACAGGGGCGTCGGGCTGCGACAGCTCCAGCACATGGCGATAGCCTGCTGTGTCGAAATCCAGCAGGGCTTCGGGATCGGTCAAACGGTGCTCCATCATGAAGCGAGCCATCGCGCCACGCGCTTTCTTGGCGTAAAAACTGACGATTTTCGGCTCTTCGCCTTCGCGCTGCTCCTTGAACACAGGCGTAATCACACGCACTGTCAGGGCGGAAAGATCGACCGCGCCGAAATATTCCTGCGATGCGCAATTCACCACGATACCAGTGTTGGCCCGCACAGCAGTGGTATTGACGGCCTCGGCAATCCGGCTGCCCCAATACTCGTAGAGCGACGCGCCCTGATCGGTTTTCAGACGGCTGCCCATTTCCAGCCTGTAGGGCTGGATCGCATCAAATGGACGCAACAACCCGTAAAGCCCGGACAGAATGCGCAGATGCTTTTCAGCCCAGTCCAGAGCATCGGCGTCAAGTGAATCTGCATCCAGCCCAGTATAAGTATCGCCGTTAAATGCGTGGATCGCGGGGCGCGTGGTGTCTGGATCAGGCTGTAGGGCAAATTGCTCAAACCGCTGAAGGTTCAGTTCCGCCAGCTTATCGCTGATTTTCATCAGCTTTTTAAGCCCTTGAGCGCCGATCTCGCGGGCCTCCTGCGCCAATGTGACCGCATCTTGCTGGAAATCGGGTTCGCTGAGCGCGGCAGGCGTACTTCTGTGCGACCAGTCGAGTTTTTTGGCGGGCGAGAGCAGAACGAGCATAAGATCAGGGGCCTTGTTTTTGTCGTGCACTACCTATCCGCCTGCGTCAGATTGTCCAGTGCAGGTAATGTCGCATCCAGTGGCCGGGTCACGCCCGCTTGCCCTTTGTCCTCCCGCCGCTTAGGTTTGCCGCAACCGAATTTGACGGAGTGACCGATGCTGTCCCTGATCCAGATCCTGCTGCTTGTCCTGAGCGTCGCGCAGTTCATCATCATCGCCCATATCATCATGAGCTGGCTGATCAATTTCAATGTTCTCAGCCTGCGTTCGCCAATGGTCGCGTCGATCTGGGACGGGTTGAACCGGCTGGTCGAGCCAGCCTACAGGCGCATTCGTCAGTTTTTGCCTGATCTGGGCGGGATTGATCTGGCGCCACTTGTGGCCTTGATCGCAATTTATGCCATCCGGGTGATTCTGATCAACAATGCGGGTGCTTTTGTCTGAGGTCATGCCTGACGCGAACGACATTTTATCGCGCGTCTTCGGTTTTTCGGTTTTTCGCCCCGGACAGGCAGAGATTGTGGATGCTGTTCTTGCCGGGCAGGATACGCTGGCGATCATGCCCACGGGGGGCGGAAAATCGCTGTGTTATCAACTGCCCGCGCTGTGCAGAGACGGGTTGACGGTGGTGATCTCGCCTTTGATCGCGCTGATGCGCGATCAGGTGCGCGGGTTACAGGAACTGGGCGTGGCGGCGGGGGCGCTGACCTCTGGCAATACCGAGACTGAAACGGATGCGGTCTACCACGCCCTGGGGCGTGGTGAATTGAAGCTTCTCTATATCGCGCCGGAACGACTGGCCGGATCTGGCACAATCGATCTGTTGCGCCGCTCGAACTGTCGTCTGATCGCAGTCGATGAGGCGCATTGCGTCAGCCAGTGGGGCCATGATTTTCGCCCCGACTATCTGCGTCTTGGGGATCTGCGGCGCGCGCTGAATGTGCCCTTGGCAGCATTCACGGCCACGGCAGATGCAGAAACCCGTGCCGAGATCATCAAGCGCCTGTTTGACGGGGCCAGACCGCAGATTTTTCTGCGCGGGTTCGACCGGCCCAACATCCGGCTGAACTTCGCCGTCAAGGACAGCCCACGCAAACAGTTGATGACCTATGCAGACGCGCGCAAGGGTCAAGCCGGGATCATCTATTGCGCGACCCGCGCGCGCACGGAATCACTGGCGCAGGCACTGCGCGAGGCAGGCCATAACGCGCGCGCCTATCATGGCGGCATGGAAGCTCATGCGCGTCGCATGGTCGAAGAACTGTTCCAGCGCGAGGATGATCTGATCGTGGTCGCCACGATTGCCTTTGGGATGGGGGTGGACAAGCCCGATATCCGCTGGGTGGCGCATGCCGATCTGCCAAAATCCGTTGAGGGGTATTATCAGGAAATCGGGCGCGCGGGTCGTGATGGGGCGCCCGCCGATACGCTGACGCTGTTCGGCCCTGACGATATTCGCCTGCGCCGGTCGCAAATTGACGAAAGCCCTGCGCCGCTTGAACGCAAGCAGGCCGATCATGCACGGCTGAATGCACTGCTGGGCCTGGCCGAAGCGACAGGCTGTCGGCGGCAGGTGCTGCTGTCCTATTTCGGCGAGGCGTCAGAGCCTTGCGGCAATTGCGATCTGTGCACCATGCCCGCGAAACTGTTCAACGCGACAACCCCGGTGCGCAAGGCGCTGTCTGCAATCCTGCGAACGGGCGAAAGTTTTGGGGCGGGCCATCTGATCGATATTCTGACCGGGAATTCCACAGCCAAGGTGGTGCAGCGCGGGCATGATGCGCTTCCGACTTTTGCTGTGGGCCGCGATCTGAGCCGCGCCAAATGGCAGGCGGTGTTCCGGCAGATGATGGGGCGTGATCTGATCCGGCCGGACCCCGAACGCCACGGCGCATTTCGTATGACCGATGCGGCGCGCCCCATATTGCGCGGCGAGGCGGAAATCCATCTGCGCGAAGACAGCATCGCGCGCGCAAAGGACGGGCCAGTGGTCAAGGCGCTGGTATCAGACGAGGATGCACCGCTTCTGTCAGCGCTGAAGGCGAAACGGCGCGCACTGGCTGAAGAGGCGCGCGTGCCCGCTTATGTGATCTTCACCGACCGCACACTGATCGAGATGGCCGAGACCCGGCCCCTGGATATGGATGCAATGGCGCGGATTTCGGGTGTGGGCGCGACCAAGCTGGCGCGCTATGGTGCGATGTTTGTCGAAGTGATCACCGGGGCGCCGCCGCAGACACAGCATCCGCAGCGCCGCAAGCTGGCAGGGCGCGATGCGGGCGAACTTTACGACGACTTGTTCGAGATGGCCCGCAGGCTGGAGCGGGGCGCGGATGGCACGGGCAAATTGCTGACGCTGTCCCCAGCAACGTTGCGCGCGATTTCCGAGACACGCCCCGCCAGCCTTGAGGCACTGTCGCGTATCAAGGGGATGGACGCCGCGCGGGTCGAACGCTTTGGTCAGGCAATCGTGCAGCAGGTGCAGGCGGAATGAGGTGTCAGGTAGGGTGCGTGCTCAGCACGCACCCTACAGCGTGACGTGACGAAAGCTCTTGACCTGCGCAGCTACGCGCCCCAACCCCGACAGAACAACAGGAGGTTCGCGCATGTATCCGTTTCTGCGTTTTGCCAAGGAAATGATCAAGTTCCGCAACGCCCCACCACTGGGGTTTTGTGATACCCATGTGTCGCACCACCGCTGCTGGCCCTGGGATCTGGACCCGTGGATCGAGTTGAACAATGGCCGCACCCTGACGCTCTATGATCTGGGCCGGATACCGATGGCGGCGCGGACGGGGCTGGCAGGTATCTTGCGCGCGAATAGCTGGGGCATCACAGTGGCAGGTAATACGACCCGGTACCGGCGGCGCATCAAGGCCTTTGAACGGTTCGAGTTGCGCTCGCGCTGTGTTGGTTGGGACGCAAGGTTCTTTTACGTCGAACAGGCCATGTGGAAAGGTACCGACTGCGCCAATCACATCCTGATCCGGTCTGCCATTACGTCTGCCAATGGGATTGTTGCCCCTGAACATGTGTTGCAGGCAATGGGCGCAGATGTGCAAAGCCCGGATTTGCCGGATTGGGTCACGTTCTGGATCAGCGCAGATGCGAAACGGCCATGGCCGCCAAACATCTGACCAAAACACAAAATATGTTTTCAAATTAGATATTTAGAATTGTTCCAGATCTTGACTCAGATCAAGGTGGCAGGCTGTGGTTGCGGTAATCTTGGGGTCAGCGTGCGAACCCGCATGGTATTCGCCGTGCAAGCGTTGACACTTTTGACCCCACTGAAGGAGGCAACAATGACCCCCAGACAACTGCATCGGCTTGGCGCGACGGCCATGGCACTGGTGCTGAGTGTCACGGCAGTTCATGCCGACGATACCGCAGAGTATATGGATTTCTTCGAGCCTCTGCCCTACTTCCCACCGATTCCGGCAGATAACACGATCACGCAAGAAAAGATCGATCTTGGCAAGATGCTGTTCTTTGAACCGCGGATTTCGGCTTCTGGCGTCATTTCCTGCGCGACCTGTCACAACCCTGCACTGGGCTGGTCTGACCGTATTCCGCGCGCTGTGGGGCATGGTGGTCAGGTGGGCGAACGCAACACGCCAACTGTGCTGAATTCGGGCTTTCTTGGCGCGCAATTCTGGGACGGGCGCGAGCCCGATCTGGAAGGGCAGGCTCTGGGTCCGATCGAGGCCGATATCGAGATGAACATGACACTCGCCGAAGCCATTGAGCGGCTGAAGGAATTCGAGATCTATCATGAGCATTTCGCAGCCGCTTTCCCGGATGATCCCGATCCGATCAACCAGGGCAATGTGGCGCTGGCAATTGCGACATTCGAGCGCACGCTGAACACGCCCAATTCGCCGCTGGACCGTTTCCTTGCCGGTGACGTTCAGGCAATGACAGATCAGCAAGTCGAGGGGATGAAGCTCTTCGTGGATGCGGGCTGTGTGGCGTGCCACAATGGTCCGGCGCTGACTGACAGCAACTTCCATCGCTTCGAGCTTCCGGGTTCGACTGATGAAGGGCGTTTCCTTGTCACCGGTGATGAGGCCGACATGTTCGCCTTCCGCACCCCGACGCTGCGCAATGTCGCTGTGACCTATCCGTATTTCAACAACGGCTCGGTCGACAACCTGACAGATGCGATTCAGCTGATGGGCCAGCAGATGCTGGGGCAGGATTTCACTGAAGAAGAACTCAGTCAGCTTGTCGCCTTCATGGACGCGCTGACCGGCGAAATGCCACATATCGAAATCCCCGCACTGCCATAAGGGGAATTGCAGACCTTATGCGCCGCCTGTGTTCTGACAGGCGGCGCATTGCATTTCGGCTGTTTCGCAATCGTGATCGCTTTTGGCGTGCTGAACGAAACATCATATTCAATAGTCATTTTGTCGCCTTGCACATTTGGGACAAGACCTTATCTTCAATCGCTGGAAGAGGTGAGATTCGGCCGGTTTTGATGGACGGATGCCTCAGGGATATAGGAGTGAGTCATGTCCAAACTGAAATCCTTCGCGATTGCAGCCCTGTGTGTTGCGCCCTTCGCGGCATCAGCCGAACCCACAGGTGATGCGGCGGCAGGTGAACAGAACTTCCGTCAATGCGCCAGCTGCCACGGCATTGTAGACCCGGATGGTACGGTCATTCAGCGCCTTGCGCCGACAGGTCCAAACCTGTGGGGCGTGTCTGGCCGTCAAGCCGGTGCCTATGAAGGCTACGCGCGTTTTTCCAGCGCGATTGTTGCTGCGGGTGAAGGTGGCCTTGTCTGGGACGAAGAAACCTTCGTGGCGTATGTCACCGACCCAAGCGGCTATCTGCGTGAAGTGACTGGCGATTCGCGTGCCCGGTCGAACATGAACCACCGCCTGCGTGGGTCAGCTGAAGACATCTATGCCTATCTGGCGCAGTTCGGCGAATAAGCGAGAGTTCTGGATAGAGACGAAGGGGGCCAATCGGCCCCCTTTTTCATGCCGTCAGCTATTCTCGCGCAAGATATTGCCAGCCAGATACAGTGACCCGCAGATCAGGATTTGGGCTTGCGGGTCTTGCGCGATGATCTGGGAAATCGCGGTGTGTACGTTTTCCACCCCACTGGCGGAAATACCTGCCTGCTGTGCTGCGGCAGCCGTTGCCTCTGCGGTAAGAGTTGCGGCCTCACCGGGAATAGAGACCGCATAAAGATGCTGTGCCACATCGCGCAGCGGTCGCATGAAGCCCGCAACGTCCTTTGTGTTCAGCATTCCGCAGATCAACCACAATTTGCCGACATTCATTTGCGCCAGGGTCGCGGCGATAGCCTCGCCCGCTGCCGGGTTGTGCCCGCCATCCAGCCAGAGGGTCGCTTGTGGCGCGGCATCGACCAATGGCCCCTGGCGCAAGCGCTGCATACGCGCGGGCCATGTGGCGCGGGTCATCGCGGCCTCTGCGCCATCCGCGCGCCCCAATACACGCAAGGCCGCCAGCGCCATACCGGCATTCTGCACCTGATGCGGCCCGGCCAGCGCGGGCA